>JAICXS010000300.1 GCA_025934615.1 Nitrospiraceae bacterium | reverse complement strand
AATACGTGCGGCTTCATCGAAGAAGCGAAACAGGAATCGATCGATACGATCATCGAATATGGCGAGCTCAAAAAGACCGGGGCGTGCAAGGTGTTGATTGCGTCGGGGTGCCTGGCGCAACGCTATCAAGCGGATCTCCTCAAAGAATTGCCTGAGCTGGATGGTGTCGTGGGAACGGGCGAGATCGGCCGGATTGCCGACATTACCCAGACGCTCCTCAAACCAGGCCGACAGAAGCAACGTCTCTGGATGGCTCCCCCTCCCTATCTCTACGATGAGTTGACGCCGCGGCTTCGGATCGGGAAACAACACTCGGCCTATATCAAAATCGCGGAAGGGTGTAACCGCAACTGCGCCTTTTGCGCGATTCCGTTGATGCGTGGCAAACAGCGCAGCCGGCCGATCGCATCGATCGTCGAAGAAGCCAGGCATCTTGCCGCAGAGGGCGTGAGGGAGATCAACCTGATTTCCCAAGACACGATCAACTACGGCATCGATCTAGGGCTTCGCCGCGGCCTGACGACCTTGTTGAGCGAGCTTGTGCAGGTCGGGGGCCTTCGGTGGATTCGGCCCTTCTATCTGTACCCGCAGCAAGTTGATGACGCATTGATCGATCTCTACGCCGGACAGGACAAGATCACAAAATACATCGACATGCCGCTGCAGCACATCAACGATGCGATGCTAAAATCCATGCACCGGCTCGGCGGCAAACAATACATCACCAATCTGGTGAATCGACTTCGCCAGCGCATTCCCGGTCTCACGTTTCGGACGGCCTTCATCGTCGGCTTTCCCGGTGAAACGGCCGCGCAGTTCCGCGAACTCAAACAATATCTCATTGACATGGAGTTCGATCGGGTCAGCATCTTCCTCTATTCGGATGAAGACGACACTCCGGCTGTGGAGTTCTCCGGCAAGCTCGACCGTCAACTTATGGAAGCCCGGCGAGCGGAACTGCTCGCGCTGCAAGAACGTATTTCTCTGAAGAGGGGACAACAAAAAATCGGAAGCACGTTGGAAGTATTGGTGGAAGGTCCATCGGAGGAAACGGATCTCTTGCTCGCGGCTCGTCACGAAGGGCAGGCGCCGGAGATTGATGGGGTGGTGTACATCAACGATATCGAAGGCCGCCCGGAAAATACGAATCTCATTCAGATACGCCGGGACACGGTTGTCCCGCGTCCCGGCGATCTCGTGAAGGTGGAGATTACAGAGGCCGCCGCTTTTGACTTGGTGGGGCACATCGTAGGATAACCAAGTTCCTCGAAGCCGCCACCCATGCCGTGCTGCTGCGACAGTAATACCGCCGCCCTCCAAACCTTCCCCTGTTCATATTACACCTTGACCGTCAGGAATAAGGAGGCGCCCCGTCGGTTGATCAGCAAGAGCGCCGACTGATCTTTCTTAAGCCCGGTCGCGATCTTCTCAAAATCCTTGACGGACTTAATTTCCTGCCGATTGATTTCCTGGATCACATCGCCTTCCCGCAATCCCGACTCGTTCGCCGGACTGTCCGGGTCGATGTTGGTGACGACCACGCCCTTCGCCTTCTCGCTGAGACCCAGTTCACGAGCGGTCTTTTTGTCGATGGCCTGGACTTCGATTCCGGCCAGTGCCACGCTCTCATCCGCAGCCGTGTCTGCCGTTGCGGTTTTGATCGTGTCCGGCTGTTCCCCGACCTTGAGCGTCAGTTCCTTCTCATGGCCTTCCCGCAGCACTTTGACGGTGGCTTTGGTCCCAACCGCCGTGCGCGTCACCAGGCGTTGCAGCGCGGCCGGATCGTCCACCCGCTCGCCCTGGTATTCCAGGACGACATCGCCCTGTTTGATGCCGGCTTCATCGGCCGGACCATCGGCCGTCACATCGCTGATCAAGGCGCCGTTGGTCTGCTTTAACCCAAACGACTTCGCGAGGTCCGGGCTGAGATCCTGAATCGCGACCCCCATGTACCCGCGCACAACTTTGCCGTTCTTCACTAAACTCTCGAAGACCGGTTTGGCCATGCTGGTCGGGACCGCGAAGCCCACGCCCTGATACCCTCCGGTCTGCGAGAAGATCGCGGTGTTGATCCCGATCAATTCGCCTTTCGTATTGACCAGAGCGCCACCTGAATTCCCTGGGTTAATCGCCGCATCGGTCTGGATGAAGTCTTCATACTGCGTGATCCCCATTCGGCCACGGCCAAGGGCGCTCACAATGCCGAGCGTCACGGTCGAATTCAAACCGAACGGATTGCCTACGGCGAGGACATACTCCCCGACTTGAAGTCTGGCCGAATCGCCCCATGGGACGAACGGCAGATTCTTTGCATCAATTTTGACCACAGCCAGATCCGTCTTCGGGTCGGTGCCGACGATCTTACCGGTGAATTCCCTCTTGTCCGGTAGTGTCACTTGCACCTCTTTCGCACCCTCGACCACATGATTATTCGTAATGACGTAGCCGTCATCTGAAATTATCACGCCCGATCCCATTCCTCCACGGTGCGGTCCTCGTTCAGACGGGTCGCGATCAAACGGACCACCATGCCGCTTCGGCCCGAACTGGCGGGGAAAATCGAATCCAAAGAACTCTTCCATCTGGTCCATCGGGCCCCGCCCCTCGCGTCCCTTGGGCTCGCGCTGCTCTCGAACCAGAGTCTTGGATGGGGTAATGTTCACAACCGCGGGGCGCACTGCTTTCGCGATCTCCGGGAAGCCCGGGGCCATTTCTGTGCCGGACGGCGTGACCTGACTCACGGGCGCAGCCACCGCACCCACCGGCGCCCCGGTGAAGTGCCCCGCTACAAACCCTACAGACCCAAACAGAAAGAGGCCGGCCATCAGGCCCCATGCCCGTTTGCTTCGAAAACGAGTTACTGATTCGTGCACATCTTGCATACATTCCTCCTTCGTGAAACTGAACATAGAGTCGAACCTCGCGCTGCTCAGCACGATCCTAACAACCGAAACTAAAAGGAAGATTAATGCGGAATTAGTTTTTTCTAATCCGATGAGGCAAGGAGAGGCAGTGTGACGGTAAAGACCGATCCCTTGTTGGGTTTGCTGTCCACGTCGATGGTTCCGTGATGCGCGTCGACAATCCATTTGCAAATCGCGAGTCCCAAGCCGGTTCCCTTTTTGGTGTGGGCTCGCGCCGCGTCCGTACGATAAAACCGGTCGAAGATATGCGCTTGCTCCTCACGCGACATGCCGATACCGTGATCTGAAATCGAGAGGCGCGCCGCACCGTTATGTTTCATCAGACTCATTTCGACGCGGCCGCCACACGGGGAATATTTGATCGCATTATCCAAAAGATTGAGCAGCAGTTCCCGAAGGCGCATGTCATCGCCCGCAATCGTCACCGGTTCACTCAGACCGGCGACGATGTGCACGGCCTGCTCGTGTCCCAAGACTTCGGCTTGCCGCTTCAGATCGTCAAAGATTTGATCCAGCCGAACCGGTCTGGACTCCATCTTGATTTCACCGAGGTCAGCGCGGGACAAGAACAGCAATTCGTCGACAATTCGGCTCATCCGATCGACTTCCTCAAGGCTGCTTTCCAATACGAGCCGATAATCATCGGCGGAGCGAGGCCTCCGCAACGCGAGTTCCGTTTCACCCTTCAGGACGGTCAATGGCGTGCGGAGTTCATGCGACGCATCGCTCGTAAACTGACGCACTTGTTGGAATGACGCTTCCAATCGTCCAATCATTGCATTGAACGTGGCGGCCAATCGGCCGATTTCGTCCTGCGCCGTGGAGGTATTCAACCGCTGAGTGAGATCCCCTCCTGCGATCCGTTCAGCCGCCTTTGTAATCTCCCCGACAGGACGAAGCGCTCGCCCCGCCAAAAACCAACCGCCGCCTAAAGAAGCCAGTAGCGCAAGCGGCATGGTGATCAAGAGAATGATCAACAGACGATGGAGCGTTTCCTCCAAGGGCTGTAGCGATGTCCCGACTCTCACAATATTGACGAGCGAGCCGCCGTGTTT
>JAICXS010000177.1 GCA_025934615.1 Nitrospiraceae bacterium | reverse complement strand
TTTCCCTGCTCAAGCGCATGCATGAACGCGTCGGTGATTGCAATCGATAGATTGAAATTGGTGAGTGCGTGAGGCTGCTGTTTGACGGCAATGAACTCGAGAATATCCGGATGGTCCACACGCAGCACACCCATATTGGCGCCGCGTCGCGTGCCGCCCTGTTTCACCACTTCCGTGGCCGTGTTGAAGACCTGCATAAACGACACGGGTCCCGAGGCAATGCCGTTTGTGGATGCCACGACATCATTCGCGGGACGAAGATGGCTAAACGAAAAACCGGTGCCGCCTCCGGATTGATGGATCAGCGCCTGATTTTTGACTCCTTCGAAGATCGATTCCAATGAGTCATCGACCGGAAGCACAAAGCAGGCCGAGAGTTGTTGCAGATCGCGCCCGGCATTCATGAGCGTCGGAGAATTCGGCAAGAAATCCAAGCGGCTCATCATCTCATAAAATTGACGGGCTCGATGGCGCTCGGTGCGGCGGCTGCACGGATACAGGGTTTCGGCTTGCGCGACATTATCCGCCACCCGCCGGAACATCTGGGACGGCGTCTCACTTGGCCGCCCATCGGCATGCCTAATCAGATACCGCCGACGGAGTACGGTGACGGCATTGGGCGAAAGCCGCGGCTTGGCAATGTTGGTTCGTCGCATAGTCCTTACGACTGTTTAAAATGGACCTGTATTATATGGCATGGAAGGGCTACGGGGCCATTGGTGGATAGCGATTGCCCGGCGCGCTCTAGTGCAGCCTATCTTGCATTGCTGAACTGTGGTAGTTCAGAATGCAAGAAGTTCGTGAGCATCGCATGAAGTCCTACCGCGAAGAACTCTGGTTCGAGACGAAGACCAGACGGGCCTACCTCAATATTACATCACAGGTCGAAGCGGCCGTCCGGAGCAGCGGTGTGACGGAGGGTCTCGTCCTCGTGAATGCGATGCACATTACCGCGAGTGTCTATATCAATGATCACGAGCCCGGCTTACTGAAAGACTACGATGAATTTCTGGAGAAGATGGCCCCGCAAAATGCCACGTATCGCCACAACGAAACCGGAGAAGATAACGGCGATGCGCACATCAAGCGCCAATTCATGGGCCGCGAAGTCGTCATTGCCATCACCAAAGGACACTTGGATTTTGGACCGTGGGAACAGATTTTCTATGGCGAATTCGACGGCCGGCGCCGAAAGCGCGTACTGGTGAAAGTCATCGGAGAGTAAGCGCCATGCAAGAGGGACAATTTAACATTCAAAAATGTTGGCGGAGCCGTTCTACATTTTGCACTTCTAATTTTGCCTTGCACCGGTGCGTGCTTGCATTCGCGCGGAAAAGTTTGGCAACATGGGTGATCAGCGGTGACTGTTCGTGTGTCATCGCAGACCATGGAGGAAGGTAATATGTCCAATTGGCGCCGCCCTGATCCCTTGACGCGTGATCTTATCCATCTGATCAATGCTCGGCGTCACGATCATGGGGATGCCGACTCCGCCGTCGAAACGCTTCAGGCGTTTCTGGAGCAAGATCGCGAGCACGATCTGTTGACCGTGCTGGCCGCTTTGGATGAGGAAATGGCGGAATGGATGTTCGACTTGCTCTCGGAGGCGGCGTGTTCAGTGGCGATCGACCAGGACGAGCCTGCCGCCGACGACCGGCTTAACTATGCGATCATGGCCGCGCTTGAATTACCGCTGCAAGCGAATCTCAATCTGCCGTTGCGCTTGAAGATCGATCCGGTGGCGACGGCCGATCTCCTGCACCAGCATCTTCGCCTGCCGGCAGGAACGATTGTGACTGTAGAGCCGCGCTTGCTCACCGATGCGACGCTCGATCTGTTGACGTTGCATGAATTGAATGCGCATATCTCTTCACTCGCCGATTCGGAACGCCGTCAAGCGATTGCGGCGCGGCTCCATCCCCCCGTCGAGTCGACGGCCTATCTCATGTTCGAATTGATCGGTTCGCCCGATTCGGGTATGCCGGATTCGCTGGAGGAAGAAGACCGTGAAGGGCTGCTGAAAGGACTGGTCGCGCAATGTCCCGAACTCGCGCCGGCGTCACATATGATTGAAGCGCCGGTCTATGCCGCGTATGCCATGTTCGATGCGCAGAATGCGGTGCGACTTCACCGGCTGGCCGATGAAACCGTCGCCGTCTGGCGCGATCTGGATCCGGCCGTCCGCAGCCGCACGATCGTGCATCTGCACACGCAGTGCGGAAACGGGGTCTACATGCCGATCTGGACCGACCTCTTCGATCCGGAACTGCCTGAAGATTATGGGCCTGTATGGACTTCCCCGGACGTCTGGGTGTTTACGGCCGATCTCCCGATTGAATGGCCGGGCGAAATGTTGACCAACCGGTTACTGGCCGAAGGCTGCACCCGATTCGAAAATCACATCGTTGAAGCGCCGGATAACTAGTCCGAAGGCGTCTTGCCATCCGCACATTTCTTCCCGTATCCAGACTTCATTATTCAACCGTCATTGGGCGGTGCCGGCGTAGAATCCCCACGGCATATAACAATTGCATGGAAAGCCCACCGGATAGTAGCCGACCGCCTCGGAAAATAACGGACACCGGCCTTGCGGTGTCGTGCACCATTGGACCCAACGAGCCTGACCTTCACCGAACAGAACTCCCATGACCGGGGGCGGCATGGTCGGATCGGTCTGCTGCTCGCAGAGCGTGTCGATTTCCGCCTTCGAATAGCCGGCTTTGGTAAGATCAATTCGATCACGAGACGAGCAGGCGCTCTCTGCCGACGATAGGCCGAATAGCGAGAGGGTGCTTATGATGACGAACAGCAGGGTGACTCGTTTCATGATTGTTCCCTCCGTGTTCTGGGTACGCCGTTAGGCCGTGGCGGCTTTCCTGAGCGGCTCTAACAACGCTTCCGGTACCTTAAGTTGGCCTCTGCCGACTCCCACCTCAACGTCCGGTTTCGTCACGCCATGGAAATCGCTCCCGCCGGTAACCAGTAGGTCCAAGCGGCGTGCGACATCAAGATAGGCGGCGGTCTGCTCCGGTCGATGGCTGCTGTAATGGACTTCGATGCCTGCGAGTCCCACGGCTTTCAATTGCTCACAGATCTTATAGATGCCTTCCGATCGATCCAACCATGATGGATGAGCCAGGACCGGTATCCCTCGCGCGGCTCTGATAATCGCGATGGCTTCCGCCGGTCCCGGCAATTCTCGCGGCACGTGGGCAGCCGCGCCGTCGGCTAGGTATCGATCGAAGGCCTCTTTGGCCGACGTGACGTAGCCCTTTTCAAGTAACACGCGTGCAATATGCGGACGGCCGATAGAATCGTTTCCCGCAAGCGACCGTACTTCATCATAGGTCAGATCGATGCCGAGCGCGTTAAGTTTTTCAATAATGCGTGGATTCCGTACATGACGTGCATCCTGAAACCGGGTGAGCTGCCGTTGCAACTCCAAATCGTTCCAATCCAAAAAATAACCGAGAATATGCAATTCCGTCTGTCCCCACCGGGAACTGAGTTCGATGCCGGGAATGACTTCGATACCGAGGGAACGCCCGGCTGCGATAGCCTCGGGCAAACCGGCGACGGTGTCGTGATCCGTGATGGCTAACGCGCTGACCTGTGCCTTGCCTGCCAATGCAAGCACATCGGTAGGGGTTCGGCTGCCATCCGAAAAGGTTGTGTGAAGATGAAGGTCAAGTCGGCTCATGCTATCCTTTTTGGGCAATTAATCGTGCGGTAAACGGCTTGTCGCTGCGGCTAGAAGGTCCGTCGTATTGTCCTTCCTCGTAATGTAAGACACGAAGGCCTTCCGCCAGTCGAAGGAGTTCATTGTGCTCCAAACAGAAGTCCTTTCTTCGAGGATGTCGATAGTGGAAATGGTTGTCGATCAAAAACGTTTCGTACACGAGCACCCCACCAGGTTTGAGCGCCTTTATGAGGGCGGGAAACAGAGGCCGGTACAGATAGAAGAACACTAAGACATCCTCATAGCGGTCATTATACTGTTCATTATCGAGAGCTGCTGTAGGAGCCTCATGCTCCAGATTGATAGTTTGAATGCTGATATTGTTGAGTTGCCGTTGTTTGGCGAACTCAGCCAGTTCCTGCAAGGCGTGCTCGTCACGATCAACTGCATCGACGGCAAATCCCAAACTTGCAAGATGCAGTGCGTTTCTTCCTCGTCCGGCAGCCACATCCAATACCGTTCCTTTTTGGAGAAACCGTACGGAATCGAGTAAGAATGCGGCGGGCTTTGGTTCACGGAGGACGTCGGCTCTTGTCCTGGTTAGGCGTACCCCTACGGAATCATGAACATCTTTCAGCGGCGGTTTCAATTTTCTCACCCACAGTCTCAATCCGGAGATCGCAAATTCTGCAAAAAGCGCGTGGGCGATCTTTTCGGCTAACCGCTCTATCAGCCGATACTTTCCATTCGTTCCAATTTGAACAACCAGTTGGACAGCTTTGGCATAATCAACAGCCTTGGAAATGTCGTCGCTATCCGCGGCCGAAAAAAAAGCGTCCTGTGGATAATCGAGTTCCAAATCAACCCCCATGGGTTGACGCACATGTGACTCGTCATCGGTAACTCCTATATGGCTTTCAAATTCAATGGCTTGTACGATAAGCTGGTCTGGCATCAGCCTATTGTGGTGGACTGTCTGCCGTGGAGTCAAGGATATTCCATTGGCAAAACAACCCTCTAGAACCGGGGGTCGCAATAGAGTACAATGTCCCTCAATATTAATGAAGACGAGGAGTTATCATGTTTCCGAAGAATCACCGGGAAGGCTCACAGGAAGAACTTGAGATTCAGCTTCGTCAGCGCGCATTGAAATCCCTCCTCCTCATGCGTCAAAAACGTCTTCGCGAAACGCTTGAGCATCGAATTAAACGGGGCCAAAAAACGGGTGAAGGAGAAGATCTGACCCGAGCAGATTGGGCACGTTTGCACAAGCAAGAGATCGACCAAACCAAACGACAGATGGAAGATCTTGAGCAGCAGAGCGTCCATGCTCGCCGGCAGTTGACTCAGCTCAAGCGAGCCCTCAGTAGAGCTCGACGTCTTCGAGCTTCTCAGGGATCAAAGCGCAAGTAGCGTCACTAAAACCGTAGCATGTACCTTGACTTGGTTTTTGCGCGGCTTTTATAATCGAACGCGCTTGTCTATCCACATCTGTGATTTTAAAAGCACATGTCTGAGCTGACACATTTCAACGAATCCGGCCGGGCCCGTATGGTCGACGTATCAGCGAAGCCGTCAACCGAGCGAATAGCCACGGCGCAGGGGTATATCCGGTTGAAACCTTATACGCTCGCC
>JAICXS010000028.1 GCA_025934615.1 Nitrospiraceae bacterium | reverse complement strand
TCGGTTAACCGAATAGAGTCGTGACCGCGCCGGATAAAAGTCGTGGGACGAGCGATGGCTGCCGATGGTCCATCGGGCCATCTGAATACCATTGCGGTATATCGGCGCTGGATGGAACTCTACAATTGAGCAAGAATTGTCACGTGCGGTCCATGTGAGGATTGTATTCTTTCGACGACGCGGCGACTGGAACACTGCATTGTGTTCACATGGCTCGCGAATTCACGGTCAATTGAACGCGGAAGGAGCAGCCCGTCGGTCGTTGGTCGGCGGGCTGCATTGCTAGGGCCGTCTAGTCACTCATTGTGGAGAAGAAGGAAGGGGCAGCAAACAAACATTGAGGAAACTATTAGAGCGTGCCTTAGCCGGAACTTCCTGACTCAGCGAGAGTCAGTCTAGGTAGAGTGGACTTTCGCTTTGGCGCGCGCCATCATTTTGCAGTAGGAGCAGACCTCTGCGCTGGTGGGTT
Organism: Nitrospiraceae bacterium; assembly: GCA_025934615.1. Taxonomy (GTDB): domain Bacteria; phylum Nitrospirota; class Nitrospiria; order Nitrospirales; family Nitrospiraceae; genus JAICXS01. The sequence continues at coordinate 10,360 of JAICXS010000028.1, read as the reverse complement.
GTCCGCATGTCGTGCAGGGTTGGAGCATGGCTTGATCGTGTTCCTGCATGGTGCCCGTCCGCGGTTCTGTTGCGATGCCCCGTTCGAGAAAACCGCAATAGAAACGTTGTTTCGTGCCGGGAGATTCCGTTTCCAAACGATTGAGCACTTCCTTATAGAGGAGCATCTTGGAACCCTTGGCCATTGGACATTCTTCGACGATATAGTCGATTCGGTTCAAGACGGCGTAGGCTGCGATTTCACGTTCACTGAGCCGATATAATGGCTTGACCTTTTTCGCGAAGCCTTCCACCGAGGCCGGCAAGCTGGGACCTTGTTTGTCGAGGTATTCCGTTTGCCAGTGCAGGACGTTCCCAAGCAGGCGGGCTGCCTCATCATCAAGGTTATGGCCGGTGGCCATCACATCGTAATGTTGCTCGACCGCGGCTCGATTAAATTGATAGCGCTTTATCGTCCCGCACGTTGAACAGGTCGGCCGGCGAATGAGCATCGCTAATTCACGAATGCCCGCGCCGGCTTGCTCCTGTACGGTATGGACGATCAGCTTCGTCTCGTGCGATTGGGCGAGTTTGTCCGCAAAACGCTCTACCTTCTCATGCGACTTCTCAGAATAATTGGGGATGCCGAGATCGACGTACAGTGCATCGGCGCGATAGCCGAGCGTGAGGAGAATCGACCACAGGGTGAGGCTGTCTTTGCCTCCGGACACAGCCACGAGAATGCGATCGTTCGGCCCGAACATCCGTTCGGATTTCACCGCCCGCGCCACCTGCTCATGCACGAATCCGTTAAAGCAGAGTTTGCAGAACGCCGCATTGTGGCGGGGGAGGCCGATGACGGCTTTGGTCTTACACTTCGTACAGTTCATATAAGGTGTCAAGGCTGCTGAAAACGTTCTCCAGCGGCGTTCTCAGTCGCCTGTCTCCCTGCGACGTACCCCTGAGGGTACGCCTCAGTCGCCAGGCTCCCTGCGGCCTTGCCGGAAGAACGTTTTTAGCCGCCTCATGTAATTTCTAAGTGAGAAATGAATTTCCGCCGATGCCATTCATGGCTATTTCCCGCCGGAAATCACCGGTCGGATTTCAACTTGATCGGAATCTTTCAGCATTTCATCCTCCGTGACGAGATCGTCGCCGCGGATGACGAGATGCGCCTCGACGACCAGGTTCAGATCCCGCAGCAACTCTTTGACGCGCTTGGGCCCTTTGATGTCGACATCGCGATCCGGATGGCTCAGATGGACGATCATGGGACGGATGATAAGGCGTTGACGACCGCGATTGCAAATGAAGGGGCCGTCATCGTGCCAAGAACATGCAGGGTCAAAATCGGTACGCGATCTCGAAGATGTACATATCCGCCCCAAGCGTATTCGATCCATAGATCGTCGCATCTGAGAAGTGCTGGAGACGAAATCCGGCGTAAGCATGGGTCCATACATTGAATCCGATGCCGACGGTGCCGACGATTTGCACGGGTCCGCCGAAATTCTGCGTGCCGAAGTGGTATTTGGGAAAAAATCCGGCGCCCAATCCGGCGTCAAGAGAGACCCGTCCGTTCCATGCCGTTAAGGCGAGGTCTGGAACGACGGTTCCCATAAACCCCGTATCCCCCCCGCCGGTGATCGCGCCCGCGCTCGTGATGAGTCGGGTCTCAAGCCTCAGTCCTGTATTGCCGAGTGGCAGTTGCCATGGAAGCCGCCAGAGTGCCGCGACGTCGTACAGCCGAAAATTATATTTTTGTTCCTTGCCCAACAAGGGGGAACTACCACTGAACCCCGTTCGCGGGCCGATCCTGATGAGGGCCGGCTCTTCGGCACACGCAAGAATGGAGGTATGCAGTGTGACACTAAGAGTCGCGATAACGGTCCCTATGAGCCAGCGTCGATCATGCATGATATTTATGCGTAGAGAGCCTCGCACAAGTATGCCGGACATATCCTTCCTAACGGATGTCATAAAGAATAACCGTAGGGAATCAGCTCATATCGCTGTAGTCATGGAAGCTGTTGTAGTAGAAGAGCCCTGAAGGCTAGAGCTGGGCATCACGCAGGAATTTGGCCGATTCTTCCGGTGTGACGGGATTGATATAGAACCCCGTGCCCCATTCGAATCCGGCGATTTGGGTCAACTTGGGAATCAGCTCGATATGCCAGTGATAAAAGTCGCCTGTCTTCTCATGAAGCGGAGACGTATGCAGGATGAAGTTGTAGGCGGGATTCGCCAGCGTGCGATCCATACGGTGGAGAGACTCTGAAAGAATGCGGGCCAGCCATTCGAACTGGGATTTTTGGCTTTCTTCAAAATAGGCGGCATGCCGTTTGGGCAAAATCCACATTTCAAACGGGAAGCGAGGCGCAAACGGGGTGACGACGAGGAATTCCGGATTGTCGGCGACGATGCGTGTCCGTTCGGTCAGCTCCTGTCGCACGATGTCGCAATAGATGCAACGTTCCTTCTGCTGGAAATGTACCCGGCAGCCTTCGATCTCTGCGGCGACACTCGTCGGCACGATCGGTAGCGCGATGAGTTGCGAGTGGGTATGTTCCAATGTCGCGCCTGCGGCCGCGCCGTGATTTTTGAACACAAGGATAAACCGAAGACGAATATCCCGCTTGAGGTCCACCATTCGATCGCGATAGGACCACAAAATATCCTCGATGTGTTTGGGCGGCAGATCGGCGAGCGTCAGTTTGTGATCCGGCGTTTCAATAATGACCTCGTGCGCGCCAATGCCGTTCATGCGATCGTAGAGGCCGAGGCCTTCCCGTTCCATGTCGCCTTCGACGTGGAGCGCCGGGAATTTATTGGGAACGACGCGAACCATCCAGCCGGATGAATTGGCCGGCCCGTGCTGGGGCCGATAGGCAAGGACTTCATACGGCGTCAGGTGTTCTTGTCCCGGACAAAATGGGCACAGGTCGGTGGTGGGTTGGCGTGCGTGCGTGTCTTCAAAAAAATCGCGCGGGCGTGCGGCGCGCTCAGTAGAAATAATGACCCAGCGGCCCACAATCGGATCCCGACGCAGTTCAGGCATGTTCGCTCCGCTCCCGTGTTTGAGGCTTGGGGCGCGAGGCGATAGGTATAATCCGAAACAGATCCGGTGTTCCCAGCGCCTGGCCTTTCGCTCCGTGCCCCATCATACTCTCCACATTCTCGCTTCAAAATTCCGGTCTGGAACCGTCAGCGACACGGCATGATGCCGGGGGTAGCGTTCGATCTCAAGCGCTTCTTGAGTCAGCACAAGCGTGAGACTGAAGTCCTGCCCAGCCTGAAGGGCGAGGTCTTTAAAAGGAACCGCGAGTTCGACGATCTGGTGAAATGCGATAGTCGTATAGCGGCCGACTTGCTGAAACGCCTCCGACGTGGACGACCACAAGATAAAATGATCGAGGCCGGCAGCGAGAGCGAAGGTGACTTTGCAATGCGAGCGCTCGGTCCGTATGTGACATTCAACGGTCGTCTGCGTGGGCGAGGGCGATGGCCGTGCATCCAGCCGTAGAAAGAACATCTCCAAGTTATACCCGAACGCGAGATGAGAAAAGCGATCGCTAGGCTTCCACATGGCGCCATGCGGCGGGGACGGATCGATGAAACCGGCGCCACGCCATTCAAAGAAGTCGGTGACCTTCCCGTCGATGTTTGGCGAGATGAGCCGAGTTGGAAGGCGCACCGACTGTCCCTCCGGCAGCGTTCGGGCGTCTATGACGGAATGATTCAAGAACTCGGGGGCGGCCTTTCCCGCTCGAAGAAACACATTGCGCAAGTGTGTGCGGAACAGCCGATCGAACTCCCATTTATACTCGGTATGAAAATCATCGCCGTACCACCAGAACCAATCGCTGCCTTCGGCCGCGTAGAGGGCGTCCCATGCCCCCGCTGCCTGCTCAGCCGTCAACGTCGGTTCCATCTCCATCAACCGCGCTCGGGTTTCCCGGACCATGTCCCATCCTCGATTGTCTTCGGCATGGCCGATCCAGATTTTGAAATCCGAATTGATCCAGGAGCCCGAATGGAGATGGGACAATCGCGTCGTCGGCGGAGATTGCTCTAATGCGCGGCCGATCGTTTGCGTTGAGACGCGGCGATCCGCTGTGTCGAGAGCCGTTGTAGAGAACGCCTTGTACAGGCCGCTGAGGAACTGCTCTCCGCCATCGAAGTAATGCTCCCAAGGATTCTCCCCGTCGAGAATGATGGAGATGAGAATCTCATGGTTTTTCGCGCGTTCGACGTGCTCAGTCACGCGGCGCAGCACGTCGTCGATTGCAGATTCGGCGGTCCATTTGGAATAGACGAATCCGAACGCGTCCGAAATTTCCCGGTCGCGGAAGACCATCGCGAGATCGTCCCCCGGCAGCCCCGCCACATACGGACGAAACAGATCGGCTTGGCGGTCCCAGTGGCTGAGTGAGCGGGCCAGCACGCCTTCGTCCGTCGCCATCCACGTGAACCCTGCGTGCCGGACGAGTGGAATCATTTCAGGACAGACCGACCCTTCCGACGGCCAGAGACCCTGTGGCGCGCATCCGAATTGTGCGGTGTGGTAGGCGGCGGCCCGACGAAGCTGTGCCTCCGCATCCGCGCTCGCTTGCAAGCGGGTGGGGAGCGCACAATCAGGGCGTGCGAGCCGGCCGATCTCGGTATCGATGACCAGCGGGAGGATGGGATGATAGAACGGCGTCGTCGTCAGTTCGATTTGGCCCTTCGCTGCGAGTGTACGGTACATGGGAATAATTTCGCTGACGACCTGACGTTGGATGGCCAGGACCTCGTGTTTGTTTTCTTCGGTGAAGCCGCGGCCTTTCTGCCGCAGCGCCGCCAGGCGAGGGTAGCGAGCCACCGCCCCGTATCCAAACCAGGCCAAATTATGCCACACCTGTAAATCCAGCCAGTCCTGTGTCGTGAACTCCTGTTCGGCACGGTCCCAGTCTTGGTGCCGGTTATCCATCCCGCGTTTCACAAGCAGTTCATGATAGCGAGGGAAGGGGCGAATCATATTCGCCCAATTGGCCGCAAAGAAATGGCGCAGGAGAAAGGCGCGTTCACTCTGTGACAGGTCCGCTGCGGAACGCGCGGCATATTCTAAAAACAGATCGGCCGTGGATCCTGTCACCGCTTCATTCAGCTGCAGCAGGAGGGACGGCGTGAAATTGAACGTCGAGCGAATATCGGGGAAACGTTCGAGTAGAAAAGCCATGTCGAAGTAGGCTTTACTGGCGTGGAGACGGACCCACGGCATGCCGACGGTTCGTGTCACGGGATCGGTGTAATATGGCTGATGCATGTGCCAGAGGAAACAGACGCGAGCAGTTTTCATGGCACATGGGGATACGCGGCTCCGAGCGGGAAGTCAAGGGGCGAGAGCCATCGGACTGCGTTCACCGGTATTCCACGCGAGGCGTGCACGATAAAGAGTTGTGCTGTCCTCATTACTTCCCTAGAATTCTTGAGCTGCTTTGCCATGGCCTTGGGTCAGACGGATGGAACGTCTAAAGCCGGAATGAAGGAGGAGAGTGAATACTGAGCCCGAGCCCGATGCCATCCCACATCAGCCGAGCCCCCATTGGATGTGGTATTGGGCGCCGGTCGTTCTCTACGCCGGCCTCATTTTCTATCTCTCCTCTCAATCGTACCCTGAACAATATGTCCCGCACTTCCTTTTAAAACTCGGGGACAAGGCGCTCCATGCCATGGAGTACGGGTTGCTTGGCTTTCTCTGTTATCGAGCATTCCGCCATGCGGCTGGAACATGGTGCGAGCAACATGCGGTGATCCTGGCTGTGATAGCCGCAACGATCTATGGCGCGACCGATGAATGGCATCAAGCCTTCGTGCCATTCCGCGAATCCGATCGTTGGGATTTGGCCACGGATCTATTGGGAGCATGGGTCGGTGTCGCGGTGTGGGCATGGATCGACACGAAAAGAGCTGAAAGCGCCGACATACGCGGCGCTCACTGACTCCGGAAGGCCGAACCGTGCGGGACGGAGGTTGGAAAAGAGCCTACGCCGGAGCCAGAAGTCAGGTGATGCCGAGCACGTTGTGATCGGGATCTTCAACCCGTTCGGCGATCAACATCGCGAGTTGAGGTTCCATCGATACGGGATGGATCATGACCAAATATTCACGTCGCTTTGCCGTGGGCTCATGGCGCAACTCAAGAAACGCGGTTAGGAATGCCTTTCGTTCTTCCTTTTGGATAAACACGAGCAAAGGTTGTCCCACGAGCAGATGGCGCGGGAAGTTCAAAAGCAGGGCACTCGCATTATTCGTGCGCCGGATCACTCCGCAGGCATTCGTCTCAAGATAGCCCCGTACACTAAGATCGATGCGGCGTTCCGATTGTCCGGCTCGTGGGACTATTTGCAGGCCCGGTGCTCCCCCGGCTGCCATGTCCCGCGCCGAAGAGACAGCGGTGGCGCAACTCACAATTTCTTCTTCAATGCCCCGCACCAATCCGTGCAACGGATCCGAGCATTGATCTTTTAATTCCTGGATCTCTTCCTGCCAGGTATTTAATTGTTCAAGTAAAGTCATGAGGCCTCCGGGTGCAGGTGACCAGGCCACCAGCCTACGCAATCCTTTTCAAAAGCGCTAGCGGCCTCCATATTACGCTTGGTTAATTAAGCACGACCTCATAGAGGCGTGTTCTTCACTTCCGAGCGTGTCACCACGCATACGCCTCTGGAGCCGGCCCTCCGGGACCGGGAAAGAGGTCATCCAGCTTGCCTAACGTCTCGAGAATGAGGATGATCTGGAGCGCGCGCAACGATCCGTCTAACTGCTCCAACGTCCGCGGGCCGATAATCGGCGACGTGACCGCTTTCTGGTGCAGCAGCCACGCGAGGGCCACATCCGCCGGATGTTCACCGAGCGCTCGGCACAGTCCCTCATAGGCTTCCAGGGTCGCGCGGTGAGTTTCGACATCTTTCTGCAAGTCTTCCGAAGCCCGCCGTCCTGCGGCGGCGGGTCCAAGCGCTCCGGCCAGCAGGCCCCGCGCCAGTGGACTCCAAGGAATGAAGCCGATGCCATACGCCTCGCACGCGGGAATGACTTCCAGCTCAACCGAGCGCTCGTGAAGATTATAGAGACTTTGTTCGCAAACCAATCCCATGAAGTGGCGGCTTTTCGCCGCTTCCTGCGCCTGCGCGAGATGCCAACCGGCGAAGTTACTACTGCCGACGTAGAGGATTTTGCCTTCGCGGTGTAGTTGTTCCATCGCTTGCCAGATTTCTTCCCATGGCGTATGACGGTCGACGTGATGCATCTGATACAGATCGATGTGGTCGGTGGCGAGCCGCCGCAAACTTGCTTCGCACGCCCGTCGAATATGCAGTGCCGATAATCGGCCATCATTCGGTCCTTCCCCCATCTTGCCGTAGACTTTGGTCGCGAGCACCACCTTCTCACGGCGACCTGCACCGTGTGCGAACCACCGGCCGACAATCTGCTCGGTCACGCCTTCTCCGACTTTCCACCCGTACACGTTCGCGGTATCAAAAAAATTGATACCGTGTTCGAGGGCGTGGTCCATGATTCGAAAGCTGTCCGTCTCCGAGGTCTGCGGTCCGAAATTCATCGTGCCGAGGCAGAGCCGGCTGACCTGCAATCCCGATCGACCGAGATGAACGTACTGCATGATGCTCCTGAGTCCGATGGCAGGTATAGCCTATCACAGCTTCTTGCGCTGGGCCTCTCGGTTCCACTCATGCGATGGCCGTCAAGGCTTCCCATCGAGCTGTTCCTTCAGATGATCCTGCGCCGAATCTTTGACATGCGGTCGCTAAGCGGCCGCTCCAATTGCGGCCGTCTTGTAGGACACTGTGCTCGGCATAAATCGCCGGCACAGAATTCTTGATGAGGATTTCAGTTATACTAAAATATACTTGCTTCAGTTCTCAGCCGGGAGGTGTAGATAATGGGATGCCCTTCCAGCGGATCTTTATTTATCAGCGAACGTGCTCCAAGACGTGTCTGCTTCGGACACCGTCGGAGTGTTGGATGATCCGCTCGCCGTTCTGTCTGTTAGCTTGCGGACACAGCTTGGAATTGGTCTCGAATTATGCGGCCTTGTCGCATCCACGCCTCTCACGCTCTCTCTTTCCTCCAGCATTCCCTATCTCGATTTTGCATTTCGCCTAGATGCCTTGGCGGCCTTTTCCATCCTCACCATCTCGTTGGTCGGACTTGCGGTCTCTTGAAGCACTGCAAGCGCTTCCCGTGATCACACATTGTTGAACCCCCGATGAGAGAAGGCGGCTCGACCGTGTTCAACGGCGAGACAGGTCGTCGGCGCAGTAAAAACGCACCTTGTAGAGCTCATACAACCGATCTTGCGCCTTGCGGTTGCCCTTTCTGGCCTGCAGAATCAACTGCCTGCGTAGGTCAAATTCCTCTCGCATTTCATCCGAAGAGAGCATGCTGCCTCGTCCCCACTCTTTTGAAGCGGTTTTTAGAGCCATGATGTTACCTCCCGGTGGGTTCTAGTTCACATTCTGCCTGCCTGACTGCCATAGCACCGACGATACCGTCGTAGATCGCTTTCGAATCAGAGGACCAGTCGGAATTGAACGGCTTACCGGCAAAGGCCGCGTCCGCGGCCTTTTGTTCGTCGTAGGTCAGCAACCTGTCTTGCATCTGTTCCTCCTTGGTTTGAGGGTGCATGAACCAGTTGACGGAACGGACGGACCTTGGGAGAGTATTCGACAGGGACGGAGATAGGTGGAAACGGACGTTCCGGAGAGTACGCTAGAATCGGAAGAGAAGGCTCGAAGAGACGGCAATTAAAAACCGTACGGCTCATCCGTTGTGGCGCTCCTCCTGAGATCCGGTCTCGAGATTTTGCGGCAGCCGAGCCAGATGATACGTAGGTTTACAAGGAATCACAAGATGGGATGTGTACCTACCATAATTAGTGTAGTCGTATTGCACTGCAAATAGTTGCGTTGGCCGAGCAATCAATAGTTGACGCGGCGCTCCACACCCTGTAGCGTAGTCCTCGAAGTAAGAAGCCACGTGGACTTTCCTCTTGCGCGCGCTGACCGCTTCCATCCTGCGCGTGACTCCCAGGTTCCCGCTGGTATGCCATTCACCAATCATCAGGGGGACATCATGGAGCAGCCTCTCAAGAAAATCGTCATTAACACGTGTCACGGCGTATTTGGCCTCAGCCATAAAGCCTTTCTCCGGCTGCGGGAGCTGGGCCAGAAGGATGCGCTGCAGGAACACGACACCGCCAGTTATTGGCCGTCAGGATCACTGCCGGACGAACCCAGTCTCAACAGGTTTGGAATGAGCGTTCCACGAGACGACCAGAAGCTTGTGGCAGTCATAGAAGAGTTAGGAGCGGGAGCCAATGGTCACTGTGCGTGTCTTAAGGTCGTCAGCATTCCATCGGACGTCAAGTGGGAAATCCAGGCTCGACATGGGATCGAACTGGTGAGCGAAGCCCATCGTACATGGAACTGAAGCGGTGAGGCGAGTCGGCCGCCGTGAGCGTAATCGGTCACCGGCCGCCTCGCTATAGTTTTTGATTTCCGTTAGACCGCGAAGCAGCGGAGTGTATGACCCTCCAGATCTGCCCCATTGAGCGCGGCAATGGCGCTGTGGGTTTCTTCGGCTGAACCCATTACAATGAACCCAAACCCTCTCGACTGGCCGGTATGCTTGTTCATCAGCACTTGGGCAGAGGTCACGCTGCCGTGCAGCGAAAACAGTGTTCGTAACTGATCATTGCCGATAACCGGCGAAAAGCCACCGACATAAATTCTCATCCTGATCTTTCGTTGGAGATGCTCATGGTCGATGCCCTATGAGGCGACGTGGGCGGAGTGCAATCCCCCCTGCCCACGCGCGGAAGACACACCCGCCGACGCGAAGTTTCTCCACATCGATGAAGCGTTAGCGCCCGGGCACCGCATCCAAGGACTTGCGAGTTTCTTGATCTCGCTCGCAGCCTTGTTCAGCTATCATGCGTTGACCGGCACTGGCGTCCTTGGGGATTCTTCCTATGCAGGTTTTCAAGTTGTCCTCCACGGCCCCAGAGGCCGTGATGCTCAGCCCGCTTTCCGGCGCGGCGGATGCGTCGGCTCGCAAATGCTTTTCTCCGGCCTGAGCCGGCCAGATCGCCGCTCCGGCAATGAGCGTAAGCGAGGACACCATGATCATATGTCGAATGAGTCGAATGCTATCCATAACGTCTCCTTGTGGGACAGGCCATAATGGTGGCGCTGCGGCGCGAGGCCTGACGCGACGAAGCGATCGTTTCCTTCAGCACGCGCCCGTGGGCTGCCTTCATGTCGTCGGCGGGTGCGTGGAGTGCAAAGAAATCTCGCGTAGAGAGCAGCGAGGACTGAGGAATC
>JAICXS010000218.1 GCA_025934615.1 Nitrospiraceae bacterium | reverse complement strand
GGAGCGGTTGTGGACGGTAGGCGGATCGATGGGGCTCAAGCCGTTTGGGACCGACGCGCGCGAAATGCTTCGCCTCGAAGCCGGCTTGCCAAGGGCGGGGGCGGAACTGACGGAGGAAATTGTTCCGCCTGAAGCCAATTTAGAGGGCAAGGCCTTCAGCCTCAGCAAAGGCTGCTACCCCGGCCAAGAAGTTGTCGCACGAATGGACACGTATGGCAGCGTCCGCCGCCGAATGGTCGGCCTTGTCTTGCTTGATCCGGTGATTCCCAAAACCGGGGCCAAACTATTCAGCGGTGAGCGTGAGGTAGGGTGGATCAGCAGCGCCGCGCACTCGCCGTCCTTTGGATGCTCCATCGCCTTAGGTTTTCCGTTGCGGGACTTCACCAACCCCGGCACGACGTTGACGGTCGATGTCGATGGTCAGCGATACGATGCGACCGTTCGCCCCCTGCCCTTGTACTCAAACACATAAAATTAGTTTTGAGTTGCTGCACTAACAGTAAAATGGAAATTAAACCTGTAGTTACTTCTCTGGATGCCGTGCGTTCGCCACCGCCTCGGCAAACGTGAGCAGGCTCTTTCGTTCGTCGTTATCCAAGGCCAACAGCAAATGCGTTTCATCGGCATGCATGAGGCGCAGACTGAGAAACGGTTCTTCCCGTCGTTTTTCTCTATTTTCCCACACAGCATCGATAATCTGAATCTTATCCAAATCGCCGACCGACACAATATCGTAGCGAAAATACGAATCACCGATCACCATGTCGTACACGACCTTCCCACCGGTCAATACCAGTACGTTAAATCGTCCTTGATCTTCATAGCCTTCCGGCAAAAAACGATTCAAGTGCGCCAACATGATCTTCCTAGTACCCAACGCTTTCTGAATGTTTTCGCGGAGCGCAGTGTAATCGATCTGCAGTGCCTTTTCATCCGGACTGGTCGCGGATGCCGCGGCATTTTCAATCTGTTTCCAGAGATCTTCAACCGTCATAGTGCTCTCCTTCCATACACGATGCGACACCATCACATCATAACCATTTTACGGCATACCAAGCAGGTTGCTACGGTACCTGTGAGGCGTTGCAGAATGCAAGAGGTCTATCGTAGAGCCGACGTTCGGGCTCGGATCGTGCGCTCGAACCGAGGGGCGCCCGATTCATCCACGACGGCAAGGCGTAGGGTGGACCGATCGACCGATACCACGCCGAAGTTAGAAAAGCCGCCTTCGCTGTAAAGGCTCGTCGGCTTCAAATCGGGATTGGGCTGGACCGGCGTACCAAAGGCGGCCGATAACGGGCCGCAGATAAACTCATAAAAATCCACGGTGCCGTTTCCGTCCGGATCGTAGTCATTCACCTGAGCATAGTGGACATCGCCCGCGAGCCAGACGATATTGGCGATATGACGGCCCTGCAATATATCGACGATGCTACGCAGCTCGGTCAAAAACCCAGTGCCATCCGCACCGCGCGCCCAACTGTCATTGCCGGGCAAGAGCAGCGTTCCACCTTTCTGATTGGAAAGCGGCACGCTCGTGGCCACAAATTTCCAGGTGGCCGTAGAATGGCTCAGCTCTTCCACCAACCAGTCACGCTGCGCATGTCCGAGCATGGTCTTGTTTGGGCCGTCTTTCTGGCCATTGGCACTACGGTATTGCCGGGCGTCCAAGATGAAGACCTCCGCATCAGCCCCCCAGCGAAACTTCCGGTAGAGGCGAAACGGATCGTCGGGCGGAGCCGTGATCGGCCAATATTCAAGAAGCGCCTGGCGCCCTATGGGCATAAGCGGATCGATCGTACCTGAAAAGTTATTGCGGACCTCATGATCGTCCCAGATCGCATAGACCGGCGTGGCGGCTAAGAAGCGCTGTAGCGCCCTGTCTTCACGCTGATATCGATGTTTGGCGCGATACTCATCCAGCACTGAAGCGGTAAACTCGCTCCCTGGCGCATTCGGAGGAGACGGGCAACGATCATCGCTATAGATCGTGTCGCCTAGAAAAATCATGAAGTCCGGACGGTGCCGAAGGATCTGGTCGAAAATCGCATAGCCCGACGGCGTTCGACGGCAGCGTTGTTGGCCTCCTAAATCGCCACTCCACACGAATGTCAGCGGCTTAGCCTCATCGTCTCCGGGCGCCGTGACAAATCGACCTTCCAGGGCCGGTGCGTTCTGCAGGTGGTCACTCGTTTCATTGGATGACTCTGTCCGTACGACATACCGATAGCGGGTTCCCAGCTTCAAGCCATCCAGCAGAACCGTCGCCGTGTAGTCCCGATCCTTCGTAGTCTGTACCGTGGCGGATCGGCGCGGCTCTCCTCCCTCCATCCATTCCACTTGAGCAGTCGATGCTGCACTCGTCCGGAACCATACTCGCGCAGAATGACTCGTTACCTCACCGGTTGTCACTCCCTGTTTGAGAAGCGAAGTACCGGCCTCTTCATCGGCAAATGGACTGCCAGGCGGCAAACCTGGACGATACGACGGCTCGCATCCTAGGACGGACACAAGAACGAGTGATCCGATCGCGATGTAACACCGATTACGAATCATGATTGGTTTCCATAGGAACCGTCGCGCTGTCCGGAACGAAAGACAATGGTGCGGTGAACCCCTTGCAACCATAAGACGATGTCCTGCATACTCTTTACGAGATCCGTTGGAAAGGAAAAGGATTTTATGAGCGATGAGCGGTGTTTAATTGAAGGTTGTACCATGTCGGTTTATGCACCGGGCGGGACCGCGTCCCTCTGCAAGGAACATTTCATCAATTTCGTGACGTGGCGCCGCCGCCGTGGCTCCGTCATGTTCACCAAGTACGCCGGCATGACCATGAATGAGCGCGACACCATCGTCGCCGAATGGCGAAAAGCCGTCACGGCTTCCGAGTAGCTTTACTTGGCTCAATTTAGATTGAGCCTCTCTGCGCCTTCTATTCCACCCCACCCACCCTGGGCGCCAAGACGCGCCCTTCTCGGCACGAGTACATCGGAAGGCGGCGGGTTTCGCCCCTCACTGCGCGCATGAGCTGAGCACCTTCTGTGTGTGCGCGGTGTGCGAGCACAAAGGGAGGCCCGCCGCCCTCCACCTCCTTTACCCCATCACCGGCGACCCGTGATGATGAATGAGATACCACCGGCCTTCAATGCGCTCATAAAGATTGGTCGCGAGAATTTGACTCTCCTGCGTAGTTTCCCCCTGGTGGCTGGTGATGTGTTCCATGCAGATGACCCAAGCGACGTCACCCGCTACCTGGACCAAAATATCGGCCAGCTCGAATTTCATGGAGAAGGTATTATTGAAGATTAAGACCCATGAATCGCGCACGGCCGGCCAGCCGACCCGTTGCGTCCAGCCGGGATGAATGCAGGTGACATAGTCTTGTTTGGCCCAGATCTGATCCATCTGCGCGATATCGAGACGTTCGAAGGCTTCATAAAACTCTTGGTTGGCACGTGTGACTTCTTCAATGCGTTCTTGAATCATACCGCTCCTTATTTCTAGCGGCGCTATCATACTCCAAACGGATGATCGGTTACATGGCTTTGATTGATGCTGAGATGCGGCGGAGTTTAAAATACTGAGTCGTTCGTATCCACATGATACCATTTGATCCACACCCGCTGATTCGTCATCCTCATGCGATGACGCTGGCGCCACGGTGGTGGCCGCGGCGCGGACTCTTGCGTGGAATCCCCTGTGAACCTCGGTTATTCACCGTCGCCCCGGACTCTCGTATTTTGGGATACTGCCATTGGCAGCCACGCTGTACGCAACACGCGACACTGATTCTCGTCCATGGACTGGAAGGCTCCAGCGAATCCCACTACATGCGTGGGATTGCCACCAAGGCATGGCTGGCAGGCTTCAATGCCATTCGCATCAATCAGCGCAATTGCGGGGGCACGGAGCACGAGACGCCGACGCTGTATCATAGTGGTCTGAGTGAAGATCTTAGAGCGATTGCCACTGAGCTGGCCGACAAAGATGGGCTTCACGATCTGTGGTTCGCCGGCTATTCGATGGGCGGCAATTTAGTGTTACGGATGGCGGGTGAGATCGGTGCTGCTCTCGCATCGCTCAAAGGAGTGATGGCCGTGTGTCCGAATATCGACCCGGCCGCCTGTGTCACTGCACTGGAGGGACGGAGAAATTGGATCTATCATCGACATTTCTTACGCAGCATGCAGGCTCGACTCCGGCGCAAGGCAGCCCTCTTTCCCGGCGGCTTTGACGTCGCAGGCCTTTCATCCATTCGGAGCTTGCGCGCATTCGATGATGCGTATACGGCCCCAGATGGAGGATTTTTCAACGCGGCCGACTAATATGAGCGAGTCGGCGCTCGCCATGTGCTTGAACAGATCGCGGTGCCTACTCTTATTCTCACGGCTCAAGACGATCCATTTATTCCGTATCGAATCTTTGGCACGCCCGCACTTAGCCTGAATCCATCGATCCATTTCGCCGCGCCACAACATGGCGGACACTGCGGGTTTCTACAACGGCCGCGTGCGGACGAAGACCTGTTCTGGGCTGAGAATCGGTTGATCGAGTTTATGAAAGCGAGAGGGCGTACATCTTAGACGAGAGAATCAATGAGGTGCGAATGGAACAAGCTATAGCGGGCGCATGGTATCTCCTACGCGCCGCCTTCCATGAGGGTATGCCGCCACCATTTTTTGACGTTGCTCGGGCGTCAGCACGGCTTCCGCGGTTTGAAGCGTTTTGAGGCCTTCCAACCGCACAGTCGTCTGAGCCCGTTCTGAGTTCCGCAACGCTGCTTCGATTTCCGCATGAGGC
>JAICXS010000282.1 GCA_025934615.1 Nitrospiraceae bacterium | reverse complement strand
CGGTGGTGGCCGGCGCAGCCGGATTTTTACTGAAGCAAGCCGATGAAGAAGGCGTCATTCGTGCGGTAGAGACGGTCGCTAATGGGCAATCGATTATGGATCCGGCCGTTACGAATGCTCTCTTTCAACGCATGCGGTCGTTATCCAGCCAGCAGCAAGACAATGTCAGCGGGGCGCTCTCGCCGCAAGAAGAACGCGTCATGATCTTAGTTGTGGAAGGCAAGACCAATAAAGAAATCGCGCTCGATATGGGTCTTAGTGAAAAGACCGTGAAAAACTACTTGAGCAACATTTTTCAAAAAATGCAGGTGTCCCGGCGTTCTCAGGCGGCAGTACTCTTTGAACGCCATCGCATCGCGCACTAACTCGGTTCGTCAATGAGGCTTCTGAGACTTTTTATGGAGCTGAGATCCAAGGAGCATAATGGTTATGCCCGACCTGCACGTCAACTTGCCTAATATGAGGGCCGCCACAGGTCAGTGCGATCCAGTGTCTCTGGTCTGCACATGGAGAATGGAATGGCATGAATGGAAAGGCGACGAAGGAATTGATGGAGCACCGCGCGGATAGACGAGCCTGTGCGACTGACGGTCCGCTTCAGAGTGACGAGGTATTTCGTGCCACACTGGAACAGGCCGTCGCGCAAGGCATGGAAGGCCTTGCGCTCATGGATGAACAGGGCACGTTTGTCTATATGAATCAGACCTATGCCGCCATGTATGGCTTTAGGACCTCGGAATTGCTGGGGAAGACCTGGCAGGTGTTGTACGATCCGGATCAAATCGCTCTTATGGAGACGCAGGCCTTGGCTGGAGTCCACGCCAAGGGACACTGGCGCGGAGAGCTGGTGGGAAGGCGAAAAGATGGGGGACATTTTTATGTTGAACTGTCATTGCAGCGGCTCTCCGATGTTCGATACGCCCACGCGCGTGTAACCTGCGCCTGCCGAGATATCACGGAGCGCAAGTGGGCGGAAGCGGCGCTGAAGGAAAGTGAGGAGCGCTATGCCTTGGCATTACAGGGTTCCAATGACGGCCATTGGGACTGGTCCATGGATACGAACTACTGCTACTTCTCGCCACGGTGGAAGGAGCTGCTGGGCTACGACGATCATGAAATGGAAAATCATCATGATTCATTTCTCGATCGGGTTCACCCAGACGATCTCCAAGCAGTGAAAGCGGCCGTGCAGGCGCATATCAGCCACCGCGCGCCCTACCATATTGAAATGCGGCTTCGGCATAAGAGCGGCGCCTACCGGTGGTTTCGAACGCGCGGCCATGCGATGTGGAACGCGAACGGCCAGGCGATCCGGATGGCTGGAGTATTGACGGATATTACCGAGCACAAACAGGCCGAGGAACGCTTTCGGTTAGTGGTCGAGTCGGCTCCCTGCGGGATGGTCATGGCCGACCACGAGGGCATGATCGTCCTGATCAACTCACACATCGAAACGCTCTTTTGCTATCGACGCGGCGAATTGATCGGTCAATCCGTCGACGTGCTCATTCCGGAGCGATATCGGCGTGAGTATTCTCTCCACCGCCCGGCAGGCTTCACCGTGCCCAGCGGACATCCAGTGGCACTCGGAGCCGGTCGCGAGTTATATGGGGTGCGAAAAGATGGGACAGAGTTTCCTATCGAGGTCGGGCTCAACTTCCTGACGACTCAGGAAGGGTCTATGGTATTGAGCTCTATTGTAAATATTACGGAACGGAAGCGGGCGCAAGAGGCGATTCGAAGAGCCCACGATGAGTTAGACGCGCGAGTCCAGACACGGACCGCTGAATTGACCGCCGCCAATACGGCCCTCGAGCGGCAGATACGAGAACGGCAATGTGCGGAAGAGGCGCTCCTGAAAAGCCATGCACTCTTTCGAGCCGTCGCCGCCGTTTCTCCTGTCGGAATTTATCGTACCGACCGGGATGGACAGTGCGTCTATGCCAACGAGAGGTGGAGCGAGATTACCGGACTCACGCTGGCGGACGCGCAAGGGAATGGATGGGCGTACACGGTGCATCCGGACGATCGAGAGCCGGTGTTTGAGAAGTGGCGCCGTGCGGTGCAAGGAGGACCGCCGTTTCGCGCCGAATTTCGATTTCAGCGTGCCGATGGAAGCCAGACATGGGTCTTGGGCCAAGCCGCGGCGGAATTCGATGAGACGGGCACGATGATCGGGTTTGTCGGCACGATGACGGATATCAGTTCACGCAAGCGCATCGAGACGATTAAAGCGCGGGAAAATAAGATTCTTGAATTGATCGCCACCGGCAGTCCGTTGACGATGATCCTCAACGATCTGATTAAAGCGATTGAAGAGCAATTGCCGGGAATGCTAGGCGCCATCATGCTTGTAGATCAATCGGGAACGCGGTTGCAGCATGGTGCGGCGCCAAGTATGTCAGAGGAATATTGTCGAGCCATTGACGGTCTCCCCATCGGCGCGACTGCAACCTCCTGCGGAGCGGCTGCCCATTTCCGTCATGCGGTCGTCGTAGAAGAGATCGCCGCCTCTTCGCTGTGGGCTTCTCATGCGGCCTTGGCCTCTCAGCATGGCTTGCGAGCATGCTGGTCGAGACCGATTATGTCGCGAAGCGGCGGAGTCATCGGGACCTTCAGCAGTTATTTCCGTGTGAAAACGGTGCCCACCGATGTCGATGAAGAACTGCTCGACGTGGCGGTTCATTTGGCGGGTATCGCGATCGATCATGCGCAGGCGGAGGAGGCGTTGGTGCGATTAAATGAGGCGCTGCAGGAACGGGCCGGCGCGTTGATGGACGCGAATCAAGAATTGGAAGCCTTCAGCTATTCGGTCTCGCATGACCTCCGCGCGCCGTTAAGGCATCTCGACGGGTTTGCCGACCTCTTGCGAAAGCACGCGCACGCGCAGTTGGACGACAAAGGACGCCACTACTTGACGACGATCTCTTCCGCCGCAAAGCGTATGGGTGTATTAATCGACGACCTGCTTGCGTTCTCACGGATTGGACGCGCGGAATTCAGCCGACGGCCGGTGTCGTTGCAGAAACTGGTCGCGGAAGTCCTTCGCGATGTTCAGTCGGACGTGCAGGGAAGGCCGATCACTTGGAACATCGGTGCACTGCCCGACGTTCTCGGCGATGCCGCGATGCTTCGATTGGTATTGGCCAATCTTATTGGCAATGCGGTGAAGTACACGCGAGATTGCCCCGATACGATCATCGACATAGGCCATGGCGCCGGACGTGAAGATGAAGTTGTCGTGTTTGTCCGCGATAACGGCGTTGGGTTCGATCCGCAGTATGGCCATCGATTATTCGGCGTCTTTCAACGGCTGCATACTGCGCATGAATTCGAAGGCAATGGCATTGGATTGGCCAACGTCCGACGCATCGTCTATCGGCATGGCGGACGTACGTGGGCGGACGGGCGCGTGGGGGCGGGGGCGACCTTCTGGTTTTCATTGCCCCGAGCGGCAGGAGCACAAACATGAAGGGCCTCAATGCAATCGTGCTGGTCGAAGATAATCCATACGATGCCGAATTGGCCTTGGCGACATTTACAGAGTTGAACCTTGCCAATGATGTGATAGTGCTCAGCGACGGCGTCGAAGCGCTGGAGTATCTGTATTGCCGAGGCGCCTATCAGGGCCGTGAAGGCGGCCATCCCGCCGTCGTCCTGCTGGATGTAAAAATGCCGAAAATGAGTGGAGTCGAAGTGTTGCGCGTGATGAAGAATGACGAGGACTTTCGAACGATTCCAGTCGTCATGCTGACCTCATCACGCGAAGAGCGGGATCTTGTGGAATGCTATCGGATGGGAACAAACGCCTATGTCGTCAAGCCGGTCGATTTTCAGCAATTTGTTCAGGCCATGAAGCACCTCGGCGCCTTCTGGGCACTAGTCAATGAGCGGCCTCGGCGATCTCATTCTCTGCCCGCCGGACACGCGACAGAGCGCCTGTCATGAAAGATTTCTTGCGCGCGCTGCATCTGGAAGACAATGCCGTCGATTCGGAATTGATTGAGTCCATGCTTGTCAGCGAGGGCATTCCGTGCCGTATTCACCGTGTCACGACTCGGATGAGTTTCGTGCAGGCACTGGAGCATGAGCAGGTGGATGTCATCCTGAGTGATGTCTCTTTGCCGGCATTCAATGGCATGGACGCGTTGGCAATCGT
>JAICXS010000338.1 GCA_025934615.1 Nitrospiraceae bacterium | reverse complement strand
GCTCTTCCTGGAGGCGCGTAATGATATTGCCGCCGACCGTGATATGAATCTCCGGAAACGCCTCCTTGATCATCCGGCAGAACGTCAGGCCGGCCATCAATTGCATCTGCGTGCCGATGGATACCCCGACCACATCGGGCCGCTCCTTGCTCACCGCCGGCAACACCAGTTGCCGGCACACATCGCGATAGACGTTCACCTGTTCATCTTCAAGGCAGGCGAACACTTCTTGCGAGACGCCGGGCCGGTACCCGAGATTGCTTTCCATCGGATAAAAGACGAGCGAGGCGGGATAATAGGCCGCCGAAATATACTGCATTACCTCACGAAACGTATTGAGCGCCCATTCCAGTTTGTCCGCGTCGTAAAAGTCTTGGCCGCGTGTAATGCGCTTCGCTTCCATGGCCTGTTCAGCCAACTCAAACACATCGATGTCGGCCTTTTGGGCAAGCACGGCCTTTTGGTCGATTTCCTGTTCCGTCAACAATCCCGCCGCTTCTTTGGTCTCCAACGCACGCCACTGCATACCCATGCGGGCTTTCACCCAAATAAGAAACGTATCCGTGAAGAAAAGGTCATACATTTCGATGTTCACATCTTTTTGTATGACCGGATACCCGTGCTGTCGCAAGACGGCCGTGAGACTGGGCAGGGCTAGGTATGGCGCGGTGGGCACCCATTCAGGCGGAAACAGCAACAGCGTCTTCAGCTTGCGGCCGGATTGGGAAGAAGGCTCTTGCGAGGCCAGACTTGTAATATGAATCAGTTCGCTCGACATCCTGATTTCAACACACCTTTTCCGCGATGGAACTGACCGGATCATCGAAGCGCGGCTTGAACTGCAGTGCAGGCAGCCGATTTGTGCCGAAGCGCGTCACATAGAGAAAAATGTATTCCCGGATGAACACACGCAGGTCCCACCCTGGATGGTGATTGCGCTCGAATTCTTCAAACACCCGTTCGGCATCTTCCACGCTGAGACCATCCTTGACGGTGAAATAATAATCGAGCGCTAAATCCCATTCCGGATTCTTATATGCGGTGACGCCGAACTTTTCTGGATTCTTAGCGACCGGCGTATGCTTGCTGAGATCGAATGTTCCAAATCCGATCGAGTGAACGAGATCTTTGTTCTCTTCCAAAAAGCGGATCGAATCCAGCGCATCTTCCCGCCGTTCGCCTGGGAAGCCGAAGAACCCCATGACGTGGTTCCAAATACCGACACCGGCCGACAGTTCGAGACTCCGATGAATCACCTCGGTCGTCGTCGCCTTATCCATCAACTTCAGCACCCGTTCATTACCGGACTCGTATCCAAAGTGCAGATAGCGGCAGCCGGAATCGACGGCATCTTTCCACACCGCATCATCGAGCAAGCTCTTTTCGAAGCGCATGTGGGTCGTCCACGCGATATCCATCTTGGTCTCAATCAATTTGCGCGTGAGCTTGCGAAAGAGCGCCGGCGGATAGGACTCATCCGTAAAATGGAAATGGCGGGTCTGATACTTGTCTCTCAGACCGCGAATGTCTTGCATGATTTCGTCGATTTTCTTGGTGCGATAGCCAGCTGCATAGCCTTCGCCGTGATCGCAAAACTCGCAACGCCCCCAGTAGCAGCCGCGCGTGGCCAAGTACGGCAAAATGCGCTCCGGCAAGAAATATTTGTCCAATGGAAGCCCATCAAAATCCGGCGGCGGCAAAGATGCCATATCCTCGGCAAAGCTTAACGGCGAGGTATGGATGCCCGACGCATCGCGATAGATGACATTCGGCACATCCGTCAGCGGACGGCCCGCGCCCACTGCTTCAACGAGTTGGAGAAAGGCCGTCTCTCCTTCATAGATCACCGCGCTATCGAAGAGCGCAAACAGCTCCGGTTTATCCGGCAGTACGTCGCGCAACCGCGTGACGGTATTGCCGCCGATCGTGACATGAATATGGGGAAAATGCTGTTTGATGAGCGCGCAGAACGTCATCGTGGAAAACAATTGCTGCTGCAACACGATCGAAATGCCGATGACATCCGGGCGCTCCGCCTCGATGGCCGGCTTCAACAGATGCTCGAAGACATCACGATAGACATTGACTTGAGTATCTTGGACGGCATCGAGCAGTTCCGATGACACAAACACCTTGTACGACAGATCCGTCTCCATCGGTGGCATGCAAATGCGGGCCGGGGCATAGACCAGTGAGATGGCCCCGGTTATCTCCCGGAACACATTGATGGCCCACTCCAACTTATCCGCATCGTAGAATTCCTGACTCCGAACGATATGCTTGGCCGTCTCCGCTTTCTTAATGAGCGCGGCCATGTACTCGCGCGTCAGGTCGCACAGCGCTAACTGAACATCCCGCTCCCACTCCGCCAATTCCCGCTTCTTGGACAATTTTCGCAAACGGTCCAGTTGCTGCGGCACCCGCCGGAGGACGCGTTTGAGGAAATCCTCGCTGAAGTACCAGTCATACATTTCCAGATTGATGTCTTTTTGGATGACTTCATGACCGGTTGCTCGAAGGACGGCGGTCAACGTGGGAAGGCTCAAATACGGTTCGGATGGATACCAATCGGGCGGGAAGACCAACATGACTTTCATTTTACGGCCGCTCGTCGCTTCCGACGTTTGGCGGTGGAGCTGGATCAGCTCACGGCTCGCCCGTTCGCCCTTAGAATACTCGACTCTCATGAGCGCGGTCTCCCTGTGGAAAGCCTGAAAAAATCACGGCATCGGTCATTCTATGAGGACTCGACGATCAAGGTCAAGCGACCTTCCTGAATGCACTACTATCGGTTATCGATCTCTCCGTTCATCGAGAGAATCCACAATTTCCTCGTAATACGCTTCCAGCATCCCGGCCTGCTCGGGCTTGACCAGGACCAATTGGCGTTGATCGAACGTATTGGCGCAAAACAGGTAGTACAATCCTTGAGCTCGGCCTCGCTCCACGTGTACTTGCCTACCATCAGAACCTTCACGGGTCACCTCGTGCACGATCCGACGAGTGGATAATTGTGCCCACACATGCTGCGCGGAAGCGGAATGATTTTCGTAGAGCGGTTGATCCTTTTTAGCGGCCGAGACAGAGAGCTGCGCGATGTCGATCACCGCGTCGCGATCTAATTCAGGCGACTCGTCCCATTCATAGACCGGTCTCTTCGCTGAAGTTCGACCGAGAACATAGAACGGACCATCATCGGCCACCTCTTCGACCACGGTGTAGCGGACTGGGAGTGGCGCGGCGAGTAACGCATAGCGGCGTGCGGCAAAGGCCCGCTGGAAAGGGATTCTTCTGGCGAGCTGGCGAGTTTTTTCAAAGACCAGCAACCGACCGTCCGGGGCGAGCACCGAAGATAGATTGTCCAAGCGCGTGCCCAGACCGCTTCGCCGTTCAAAGTCGCTTTGCAGGTGAGCGTCTTTTGGACGTTCGAATGTCCGCCAATCGGCACTCGGGATCCCTGGATCATGTTCGGACTGCAACAAGGCATGCGTGGCAATGATGAGATCATAGGAACCGAGCGGTGCGGCGAGATCGGCATTCTCGTTCTTAAAGCGAACATTTTTCAGGCCAAGCTGTTCGGCACATTCCTGCGCCACCGAGATGGACGCGACGGACCGGTCGATACCGACAAATTGAAT
>JAICXS010000475.1 GCA_025934615.1 Nitrospiraceae bacterium | reverse complement strand
TCATACCATACGGTGGACTCCTCGGAGATGTCGTTTAAGATTGCCGCATCCATGGGATTTAGGAAAGCCTTGGAGTCCGCCCATCCGGTGCTGCTGGAACCCATCATGAGTGTCGCGGTCAGCGTGCCTGATGAAGTGGTCGGGGGAGTGATCGGGGATATGAACTCGCGGCGCGGTCGTATCGTCGGCGTGACCGCAAAGGGTACGTCAGAGACCATTAAAGCTCAAGTGCCACTTTCAGAAATGTTGAAGTACTCGTTGTCTTTAAACGCTATTACCGGTGGGCGCGGAACATACACGATGGAATTTTCACATTATGAAGAAGTTCCGCGCGATCAGGCCGGACGAGTCATCGAAGAGCAGAAGTCGATGAAGCAAGCGGTGGCGCACTAACGCTATTTCTCGGTCGGCTTGAGCACGACATAAAAGGCGCGATTTTCCCGAAGCACGCGAAGGAGCACCGTTTCCCCTCGCTTGGTTTTTGAGACCGCAGTGGAAAATTCACTGGAGGACGTCACCTCGGACCGGTTGACCTCCTTGATGAGATCGCCCTCACGTAAACCCTCTATCATCGCCACGCTGCCGCGTTCTACCTTTGTGACGAGCACACCTTTCGTCTCTGTCAGCTTAAACTTCTCGGCCAGTTCCGGAGTCATATCCTGCACATCGATGCCGAGCTTCCCTTCTGCTCGGGTCGGTGGAATAGACGCGAGGACGGCATTCTCTTTGCGCTCGATTAAGGGAACCGACAAGAGCTGACGCTTTCCGTCTCGGACAATTTCAATTGAGGCGGCCGCATTGGGATCCAGGCCGGCGATTAAGCGCGAAAGACTATTCGGGGTATCGACGACTTTGCCATCGACCTTGGTGATAATATCGCCCGGTTTAATACCGGCTCGAAATGCCGGGTCGCTCTCGAAGACTTCATTGACCAATACACCTTCATTCTCATTGACGCCGAATTTCCCGGCCAGTTCACTCGTGACGGGCTGAATGCCTACGCCTAGCCATGCTCTGACGACCTTTCCGCGCGTCATGAGCTGTTGCATAACCTGTTTGGCCATATTGGACGGGATGGCGAATCCTATGCCTTGTGCAAAATTGATGATGGCGGTATTGATGCCGATGACTTCACCATGGATGTTAAATAGCGGCCCTCCGGAATTGCCGGGATTGATCGACGCATCGGTCTGAATGAAATTTTCGTATTTAGATAGGTTCATATTTTCACGACCAATTCCGCTCACAACCCCTAACGTCACAGTCCGATCCAACCCAAATGGGTTTCCAACCGCGAGGACCCATTGGCCAACCTTCACCGTTGCGGAGTCGCCAAATTGCGCGTAGGGGAGCGTGCGATCCGTCATAATTTTCAGCAAGGCCAAATCCGTATCAGGATCCTTTCCAATCACGCGAGCCGTAAATTTCGTCTTGTCGGACAAGCGGATTTCTACTTCATTCGCGTCGCCTACCACATGATTATTGGTAATGATATGGCCGTCGCCATCGATGATCACGCCTGACCCAGTACCCGGCGAATTGGGAATCCGTTCACGCGGATTGCTGGAGCGAGTGGACGAGGCAGGCAGCACGTTGACTACAGACGGCTTGACCCGTTCGGCGAGGTCCGTGATCACCGATTGCAATTCCTCCAGAACTCGCATGCCAGCCGAGTCCAATTTCTCGTCCGCAGCGCTTGCTGAGAGCGAGGGAAGAGAAGCCATGATGATCAATACCATCCAAAGAAGTGGTACAAGGCAGACGTGCGTCTGCCGTTTCATAGCTCCGTTTCCTTCTCGGCTGGAAGGTTGCGACTCACGCATTATCTCTCTTCCTTCCCGAGTCACCACGACCCCGATGAATAAAGTGTAGCGCGGCCCGTTGCAGCTCGGTTTGAGGCCCAAGAAGGATCACGATATCACCGGCCCGGATAGGTACTTCAGCAGGGGGAGATAGGAGGGCCGGACCCCGGAGGAGTGCTGCCGCGTGAGTCGTCACGGGCAGATTGAGTTGAGCAAGGGGTAACCCGATGGCCGGGGAATCCGATGCGACGATTAAACGTGAGAGACCGGCTGATCGATTCGTAAGGTCTCGTTGGATCTTGATAAGATCTTCAAGTAACACTTCAGATTCTAATTCACGAATTGAACCCTCGACTCGAGTCAATTCTTGTTTCAAGAGTCGAACGGCGGTGGCGCCTTCCAACAGGCAAATGCTGGCGGCCTCCTGTGTCCTGATCAAGCTGTCAGGGCCATAAGGGGAAATGGCAAAATCGCATAGGGTGCGCCCAACTCTTCGGGAGACTTTTTCCATCTGATGGGCCAGCGTCGCAGCCTGCCAGTGAAACCGTAACATTTGTGTCTTTCTGTGTACGCGTTCAGAAACAGAGAGCACGGCTTCGCTGGTTCCCGCTATCGTAAGCTGAACTTCCTTGATGAGGCGTTGCCATAAGTCGGCTAAAATGTGATTCATATATTAACGTCGGATAAGCTCTATTATGTCAAGTTATAGAAATT
>JAICXS010000020.1 GCA_025934615.1 Nitrospiraceae bacterium | reverse complement strand
TGGACGACCTGCTGCCGGAGGCCTTTGCAGTCTGCCGCGAAATGTCCAAGCGGGTGCTCTCCATGCGTCATTTCGACGTCCAGCTCATGGGCGGCATGATTCTGCATCGAGGACGAATCGCCGAGATGAAAACCGGCGAAGGTAAAACCCTCGTCGCGACGCTGGCCCTCTATCTGAATGCCCTATCCGGAAAGGGCGTGCATCTCGTCACTGTCAACGATTACCTCGCCAAACGCGATGCCCAATGGATGGGCGTGCTGTACCACGCGCTGGGGATGTCGGTCGGCATCATTCAGCATGACGCCTCGTTTTTGTTTGATCCCCAATACGACGCGGCCGATAAGCGTTTGCAGAACTTGCGCCCCTGCACTCGGCAAGAGGCGTATCGCGCCGACATTACGTATGGCACGAACAACGAGTACGGATTCGACTATCTGCGGGATAACTTGATCGTGGCGAGCCTGGACCAATGCGTGCAGCGGGAATTGAATTTTGCGATCGTCGATGAGGTGGACAGCATTCTTATCGATGAGGCGCGGACGCCCCTCATCATTTCCGGGCCTACCGACGAATCCACCGATCTGTACTACCGGATCAATTCGATAATTCCACAGCTCAAGATCGAGCGTGACTATACGATTGAAGAAAAAACGAAAACGGCTGCGCTGACTGAAGAGGGCAATGCGCGCGTCGAAAAATTGCTCGGTATCGAGAATTTGTACGACCTCGCGCATATGGATCTGGTGCATCACGTCGTCAAGGCGTTGCAGGCGTATACAATCTACAAACGCGACGTGGATTATGTGGTCAAAGACGGGGAAGTCATCATTGTCGATGAGTTCACCGGGCGCTTAATGCCGGGGCGGCGCTGGAGCGATGGTCTGCACCAGGCGGTCGAGGCGAAAGAAGGCGTCAAGATCGCGAACGAAAATCAAACGCTCGCGTCGGTCACGTTCCAAAACTTTTTCCGTATGTACAAGAAGCTGGGCGGCATGACAGGAACGGCCGACACGGAAGCCAGCGAGTTCGCCAAGATCTATAACCTTGACGTCAATGTGATTCCGCCCAATCGTCCGATGATCCGAAAAGATTTCGCCGACGTGATCTATCGGACCGAAAAAGAAAAGTTCGAGGCGATCGTCGAAGAAATCAAAGAGTGCTACGAACGCGGACAGCCGGTGTTGGTCGGCACCATTTCCATTGAAAAGTCCGAGCGGCTTTCGGGGTACCTCAAGCGGCACGGCATCAAACATCATGTGCTGAATGCGAAATACCATGAAAAAGAAGCGGAGGTCATTGCCCAGGCGGGTCAAAAGGGTGCTGTGACGATTGCGACCAATATGGCGGGACGAGGGACCGACATTCTGCTCGGCGGCAATCCTGATTTTCTCTTCAAGCAAATTCTCTATCGCGATGAAACGCTCCCGGAAGAACGCAAAAAGGCCATCTTCGAGGAGATCAGGGCGGAGTGCGAGGCCAACAAAAAAGAGGTCATCGAACTGGGCGGTCTTCACATTATCGGCACGGAGCGGCACGAAAGCCGCCGCATCGATAATCAGTTGCGCGGTCGCGCGGGCCGGCAGGGCGATCCCGGATCATCGCGCTTCTATCTTTCGCTGGAAGACGACCTGTTGCGCATTTTCGCCTCTGAACGTATCTCCAATTTGATGTTGAAACTCGGCATGGAAGAAGGCGTGCCGATCGAGCATGGCATGGTGACGCGCGCGATCGAGAATGCGCAAAAGAAGGTCGAGGCGCACAACTTCGATATTCGCAAACAGCTCCTCGAATACGATGACGTTATGAATAAGCAACGTGAGGTCATCTATCTGCACCGGCGCGCCGTCCTGGTCGGCGAAGATTTGAGCGGGGAAGTTCAGGAGATGATCACGGAAGTTACGGATTCGATGCTGGACGTCTACTGCCCAGAAAACCAGTATCCCGAAGAGTGGGATGTCGGTGGACTGGCAGAGGCGGTTCACGCGCAGTTCAATCTCAATCTCGCAGAAGTTGACGACATGGCGCCCGAGCATCTCAAGGACCTTGGCCGCGAGGCGTTGCGTGAGGAGCTTCGCAAGCACGTTCAGGGCGCCTATCTCAGGAAGAAGCAGGAGCTCGGTGCAGATCTGTTACGCTATCTGGAAAAAATGGTGCTGCTCCAAGTCATCGACCAGCACTGGAAGGACCACCTGCTCGGCATGGACCATCTCCGCGACGGCATCGGGCTGCGCGGGTACGGTCAAAAAGATCCACTCATCGAATACAAGCGCGAAGGGTTCGATATGTTTGCCGGCATGATGGAGCGCATTAAAGGCGATACGCTGGATCGGCTCTTCCATGTTCAAGCCGTCCGCGGCGAAGCGCCACCACCGCCACCTCTGCCAGTGACCACTGCCCCCAGGCTCACCCTCAACCGTGGCGATGAGCCGATCGCCGCCAAGACCGCTCACCGCGAGCAAGACAAGGTCGGCCGCAACGAAGCATGTCCCTGCGGCAGCGGAAAAAAATTTAAGAAGTGCCATGGAAAATAGTGAACGATGAAGAAGAGCGATGCTACACCGTAGCAATTCAACTCATTTCTCTCTGCCGACCAGATAGCATGGCCATCCTTCGAACGCTCCCCGTTACTCCATCTCAGTTGTTCCTGTAGTAAGCCATTCAAAACTTGGTATGCGATCGCCGCTTTATCCGGAGAGTTTGTCATTCTCGATAAGCAATCCGGATAACTAGGCCTTTAACCCTACGAGCATTTCTGTCCTACGGTTTCCCTTTGAAGTTCTCTCCTGTCCTGCTAGGTAAGTAACTTCATCATTCAGCATAGCTCGTGCTACTCCATGCCTGTGAAAGCCGTTTCATTGCGCCAGGCGTGCGATTCGTTGGGGTCAGCTTGCGAATAGATGCTGTGGAGCCGTTCAAAAAAGGACGTAAACGTCCGGCTTGCCATAGACGGAAAAGGCGACGATCGAATAAGAGGTTTTCCCTCAGACTTCCTGTCCATGCCTGTACATCGCACGGGAATCCATGCACCTGCAACATAAGTAAACGCCGCATACGACGGTTGTCATCCTCGGAGCATGCAACCACTCTTTACACCTCGGGGCAAAATTTTCTGTTCAGAAGTCGTAACCGCGCAGATTTTCTGTGGCTCTGAAATTGGTATTAGGGTTGCTTATCTAGGCGATAGCTGCAGCTCATTTTCCATCAATTCACAAGGAGGTCAAACGATGTTATCAACATGGGTCAAAACAGGGCTAGCCGTCGGCGCGCTAGCTTTTGTTACAACGCCTGCATGGGCGGATACCTTTCAAGTGAACCCGTCGGCCATTGGGGCACCACAGGCGTCTTTCACTGCGGGGTTGGCAGATTTCAGCTATAACGCCACGGTGAATCAGAGCGGTCCAACAGGGTGCGCAACGGGTTGTTCCTTCACGGAGACCGGCCATGCGTCCTTCAGCGGCTTCAAAGGGGCGGACTTCATTACACCGGTGCTCAACACCGGTCTGAATCAGAGTCCCGGTTATACCCTGACGGGCGACTTTACTGCGACGGGTATCGCGACGCCGGAAGGAACCGGGATCAAGGCGACCTTCAACACGTTTAACCTTACGCTGAATACGCAGACCCAGCCAGGGGGAGCGAACACGGTTGTCGCGCAGTCGTCTGGGTTAGTGTCCGGTGAAGCGCATATCTTTGGGCCGGACCTCGCCAAGGGTGACTTTCATGTCGTCCTGAAACTTAACCCGGTAGGCGGCTTTCTCAGCGGTCCGTTTGTCCTCAACTTGACCAATGCGGATTTTGCCGGCAACAACACGAATATCACCGGCTTTAGTCTGGGCGCGTTCACCGGTGGGACAATTCAAGGGTCTGGCGATTTAAGCATTCACGCCGTCCCTGAACCGGCCTCACTCTTGCTGTTAGGCTCAGGTATGGCGGGAATTGCGTGGTACCGACGACGGCAGGCGCATGCCGTTTAGTCAGGTGGCAAGCTGTTCGTAGCCTCATACGCGAGCTTCGGCGGCAAAACAAAGAGGGAGGGGTATAACCATACCTCTCCCCTCTTCTAGTGGCGTTGTGGGAATGGGCCGCGCTACGGAGCGAATGCAGATCCTGGGCTGCGAAATTCATCAGTGGATCACGACGCGATCAGGTCCAAATAAGACAAACCATTAGGGTATTCGAGGTTCTATGCGATTTAGCCATTGAACTCTCCTATCAAGCCGCGATTTTTTGTGCCCCACAAATTAACAGTTCACTAACCGCCGTTCCTCATTGCAGCCGATAGATCGATATCAAGACATGCATCCGTAGATAGCCGTGCGGCCTCGGTATAGCTTCACTAGTTTTGCCGATCACCGCCTTCGACTTTCTCTCCATCCCTGGACTCCATCCGCGCCTAGAGATCAGACACCGCTACTCCTTTTCTATGTGACCAGTCGATGAGCTCCAGATGATTATCTTGCTGTACTAGAAAAGGTGACCACGCACCTGCACCGAACTCAGGTTGCTATAGTGCGCAAGCCTTCTAACGTTTCAGGATTGCAATAAGTTTCCGGTAAGCCGCCTCTTCTTTACTGCAGTGGCGTAGGATTGTGCTTTCAGTCGGGACAGGAAACCACGGAAGGATCGTGTTGTTTCGATCGAAGAATTATTCGCGTTAGGAAAGGGAGACGGACTGTAGAGTCGAGAGATGGAGAGGAGGAGCCCTTCCATAAAAAGAAGGGCTCCCCATTCTGAGGACAGCCTAGCGTACTGAACGCCTCCGCCACCAGCCGAGCGCCGCCATCCCTGAGCCCAACAAGAGGAGGGAAGCGGGTTCGGGAACGGCTGGAACCGACCCCGGTGTAATAGATAGATTCCCTGATCCTTGGATGGATCCGGTGCTTGGACCTACAGAGAACCCCGAGACATGAGTGTTGTTGCCGGCGAAATCGGCTGTGTTCAGGCCCAACGAGAACGGGCCGCTTAAAAATCCGCCGACCGGGTTCAGACGCACCACCACATGGAAGTCACCTTGCGCCAACTCAGGCCCAAAAATGTGCGCCTCACCGGATACTAACCCAGACGACTGCGCGACAACCGTGTTCGCTCCTCCCGGCTGGGTCTGCGTATTCAGCGTGAGGTTAAATGTATTGAAGGTCGCCTTAATCCCCGATCCTTCAGGCGTCGCGATACCCGTGGCGGTAAAGTCGCCCGTCAGGGTATAACCGGGACTCTGATTCAGACCGGTGTTGAGCACCGGTGTAATGAAGTCCGCTCCTTTAAAATTGCTGAAGGAGCCATGACCGGTTTCCGTGAACGGACACCCTGGCACGCAGCCGACCGGACCGGTCTGATTCACCGTGGCGATATAGCTGAAATCGGCGATCGTTGCTGCGAATGACGACTGAGGCGCTCCAATTGCCGATGGATTCACTGTAAACGAAACGGGATCAGCCCACACGGGGCTGGCACCTACCGTGACAGCGAGCGCGAGAAGCCCACTTACTACTGAGCGCAATTTCGTCATCGTATTTCCTCCCTTACTAATCTTGTGAACTGTTCAGGGATGGGTAAAGCATAATGTATGCCTTCAATAAACGTATATTATTTCAGATACTTGATTGGATAATGCCATTGAACGATAGAGTGCCTGTCAACTCTCTTTGACCGTCGCGATGGGGCTCTTCATCCAATGGGGGAAAAGACGGCCTTTATGGTTGAGCAATAACAATTTCGAAAATTACCGAAGCGAATGATATTCAATTCATTTTCTCGTCGCCGTGTGGATGCAGGGAAGAAATTGTGTGTCGAAGTACGTGTACTTTCCTAATAGATGCAAGTGTCAAAGATTACTGGCATAGCTGTATAAGAAATTAAAAACATTGAATTTATTCCAGCAATGCCCGGCAGCGCTATTCGGTATGGTGGTCTCGATAGAGGTAAAGAAGCAGCGGCGGGCGAGTATGCCAATTCATCGTGCGTCTGTAGCTGAGATGTATTGTGCGGGGTGTAGGAAGTCTTTCTGTAAGACCGGATGGCATGGTGCTATGGGACAGATCCACTCCTCAACCATCAACCATCTTGGACGAATTGCTATAAGAATCTGTCCATGAGTTCTGATTGGGACCAAACTACGCTAGGAATTGTTTACAAAAAGTCAGCGACTTCTTACAGTTTGAAACTTCGCAGGCGCAGCGCATTGCCGATGACCGAAACGGAGCTTAGGGTCATGGCCGCGCTGGCGATCATGGGACTGAGAAGCACGTCGAAGAATGGGTACAGAAGCCCCGCGGCAACCGGTACGCCGAGCAGGTTGTAGCCGAACGCGAAAAATAAATTCTGCCGAATGTTCTGCATCGTCCCGCGGCTTAGCCGTCGAGCACGTAAGATCCCGCGTAAATCGCCTTTGACCAGTGTGACCCCGGCACTCTCCATGGCCACATCGGTTCCGGTCCCCATCGCAAGGCCGACATGGGCTTGTGCTAATCCCGGCGCATCGTTAATGCCGTCACCCGCCATCGCGACGACATGACCCTGCTGCTGAAGTTCTTTTACGATTGCCGCCTTTTGTTCAGGCAACACCTCGGCATATACCTCGTCAATGTGGAGTTGCTGCGCGACGGCCTGGGCCGTGGTCCGGCTATCCCCCGTCACCATGACGATTCTCAGGCCTTCGCTGTGCAATTACTGAATCGCTTCAGAGGCGGAGGCCTTAATCGAATCGGCGACGCCAATCAATGCTGCCGCTTGTCCATCGATTGCCAGAAACATCACCGTCTCCCCTTTTTGGCCAAGTTCCCCGGCATGGTTCAAGAGAGGTTCCACGTCAACGGACAGGTCCTTTAACAAGGTCACCGTGCCGATTGCTGTGACACGTCCGTCCACCGTACCCGTCACACCTTTTCCAGTAATCGACCGAAAATCGCTCGGTTTCGAAAAGCTGATGTTTCTGGCGCGCGCGGCGGCCACAATAGCGGCGGCCAGTGGATGTTCACTGCTTTGTTCGAGGCTTGCGGCGAGCCGGAGCGTCTCGGACTCGGTATGGCCCGGTACAGCGAATATCGTCGTGAGACGTGGTTTGCCTTCGGTCAATGTGCCGGTCTTGTCGACGACCAACGTATCAACCTTTTCCAGGATTTCCAGCGCTTCCGCGTTTCTCAGGAGTACGCCGGCCGAGGCCCCGCGGCCGGTACCGACCATGATCGACATCGGCGTCGCGAGTCCCAAGGCGCATGGGCAGGCGATAATCAGCACGGCGACGGCATTGAGAAGCGCGTAAGCCATGCGCGGTTCGGGACCGTACAAGGCCCACAGCACAAATGTCACGACGGCAACCAGAATGACCAAGGGTACGAAGTAGCCGGCTACCACGTCGGCCACGCGTTGAATCGGAGCACGAGTCCGTTGCGCCTCGGTCACCATGCGCACGATCTGGGCGAGCAGTGTCTCGCTGCCGACTTTTTCGGCGCGCATGACGAAGCTGCCCGTGCCATTGATCGTGGCGCCCGCTACATGGCTTCCGGACGTCTTCTCAACAGGAATCGGTTCCCCGGTAATCATCGACTCATCGAGAAAACTGGTCCCTTCCAACACGACCCCGTCCACCGGCACTTTCTCGCCGGGTCGGACTCGTAGCCGATCGCCGACGTGCACCTGCTCCAACGAGACGTCTTGTTCATGGCCATCCTCATGTACGACACGGGCAGTCCTTGGAGCCAGGCCCAAAAGCGCTTTGAGCGCGCTGCTCGTTTTGCTGCGCGCCCGGAGTTCCAGCACTTGCCCTAGCAGCACCAGCGTGACGATGACCGCAGCCGGCTCGAAATACACGGCGATCTCGCCGTCATGGCCGCGAAACGACTCAGGGAAAAGACCGGGAACGATGGTGGCTATGACACTGTATCCATAGGCGGCGCCTGTTCCGAGACCGATCAAGGTAAACATGTTGAGATAACGGTTGACGAGCGACGTCCAGGCGCGTTGAAAGAGCGGCCATCCGGACCAGAGGACGGCGGGAGTAGCCAGTACGAACTGAAGCCATACCAAAACTTTCCCCGGAAGCAGATGTTGTAACGGCTGTCCGGGCAGCATCTCAGAGATCATCAAGCCGAGAATCGGAGCGGTCAGCGCAAAACTGATCCAAAACCGGCGCGTCATATCGACCAGCTCGGGATTGACATCCTCTCCGGTGACGGTGCGCGGTTCGAGCGCCATCCCGCAGATCGGGCATTGACCGGCTTCCGATCTCACAATCTCGGGATGCATGGGGCATGTGTATTCCGTCCGAGTCATGGGAGCGCTGAAGTCCGTGGGCTCCAACGCCATTCCGCATTTGGGACATACGCCCGGTCCTTTTTGACGCACCTCGGGGTCCATCGGGCAGGTATAGTCGACGTTGTCGTGGCCGGGCTGCCGCCTCGTGTGCGCGTGATCGTGCGTGGCATGCTCGTGCAATGGGCCGGAGGCCGATACACCGATGTATCGCCCGGGGTCGGACTTGAACTTCTTGACGCAGTGCTCACTACAGAAGTAGTGCATCTGCCCCTCGTGCTCGACTGAGCCGGCGGCGTGACTCGGCTCTACATCCATTCCGCACACTGGGTCTTTGTGGGAACCGCTCGCAGTGGCCGGTTCCAAGTACCGAGACGGATCGGCCTTGAAGCGATTCAGGCACGACACATTGCAGAAATAATAGGTCTTTCCAAAATGCTCATGCGAACCGGCTGCATGCGCCGGATCTACCGTCATTCCGCAAACAGGATCGATAGCCGTTCCGGCCGGCTGACGAGGTTGAATCATGGGGAGGGGCTTCATATTGTTGCTCCTAGTCTATCCGCTTGGTCCTCTCATCCTACCAGTTGTGTCAAGCGTTCAGTGCAAAGTCAAACGTTTCTTCAAGGGGAAAGCAATCAAGGCGCTATAGGTAAACTGTCGCACCCTTCATCGTTTGATCACTACAAGAATTCTGCCTGCGTCAGACATTGACGGGCCGCCATTCCAAGGCGCGTCCGACGCTTGTTTCAGTCTGTTCCGACATCAGTGGGGCCCACGGCTATGATGATATAGGGGACACTAGGGAAGGGGAGGATCTTATGGCCTCAACAATTGCTCTCGTCGCCGATTCCCTTTCAGCCCTCGCGCCGGTCAGGGTGTGGGAGTGCCTGTGTTGTGGCAAACGGTGGGCGGCAGATACTGCAACAGACTGTCCTTACTGTCTCAGGCGCGCAGAGTTGAGCACGCCAAATGAACCGATTCCACCAGACGTCTTCAATTGACCGGAACACACCATTGCGCTGTGGCGGGTCCGCCATTATGAGGAACTGCAAGGCCACGCTTTAAGAGCTGCGATCCCACATCCTCCCCATCGACCACCAGTCTACCGATCAAGCGAAATTGTTCGTCGCGGCTCACGTCAGTCATCTGAATCCTCGTGCCGCGCGATAGTTCTTTTTCCATAAACCTTCGAGCATCTAGTGCCAGCATTCGTTCTCCTTTGCACGCGCTGCTGCTGTCCGGGACATCGATCCCGGCTAGACGGATAGAGATATGATCCCCGAGCGGCGGGGGAACATCTGCCAGGGAGACGGTGCATGTGTCGGCGCGAGGGCAGCCGTGGATTGCCGATACGCGTAACGGTCGGGCGGTTTCATCGGTGGGAAACGAAACAAGGCCGGGGCCGATACAGCCAACGAAGCACGCGGAAAGGCACGCTGCGGCGAAGGACGTTAATGTCAGCCGCACCAGCTCGTAGTGGCGATAGTTCAGCGAGGCGGTCATTTGCAGCCGCATGGAGGCAGCCGCGCCTCTACACGCAGGATTCCTCTGAGCCGGCACGGACGTTCATGGAGCAGTGATTTTGAGGATTCGTCTTTTAGATAGATGCGCCGGATCATTATGCTAGAGCCAATATCCAATTGTCTTGATTCTGGAATAAGCGTAGCATTGCTGTCTTCACGCTGAGAAGCATCTCAGCCATGCCCTCACACCCGGGAGGTCGATCATGCATCAACCCCGGTCCTCACGGTTTGCGGTTCAACTCCCCATCAGTTTTTCGGGCATTCACGGAGCCGGTTCAGGATTTGTGTGCGAGCTCTCCGAGACAGGCTGTAGTGTGACATGCGAAGGAGATGTCGATGTCGGCCTCTCCGTCGTCATGCACATTCAATTGCCCGGCGAAAACGTGCCTGTCAAAGCCGAAGGCTCCATCCGCTGGACGAATGGGATGGCCCTCGGGGTGGAATTTCACTGGCATAGGTTGGAAGAAAAAAAACGATTTCTGCACTTTCTGGATGCACGTGCACGGGCAGCAGAGAATCATATCCGGAGGGCCAGTTGACGAGACCCTGCACAGTTCCAACCTTCCATGCCTCTTTGCTGGCACACCCGAAGAAGAATTAGATGTCCTCAGCCGGCGAGGAACACAGCCAGTCGTGGAAGAAAGGGCAGGGAGGCGAATCCAATGCAGATCGAGATGGCGACAATCGATGCCACTAGGTCTTGGTCCAAGTCTGTTTCGGCAGCATAGACGATTGCGTTCACGGCTGACGGCATAGCGGCGATTAAGAGGACGCTGGCGCGTTGCACGTCCGTGAACCCCAGCAGGGAGACAGCCGCAAACCCGAACAAGAGCCCGCCGCCTATCCGTACCATGACGCCAAGCATGGCCAATGGGAATTGAGCGCGCATGGCGGGTAGGCTGATCGAGAGCCCGAGCACCACACTCGCCAGTGGAGTCGTCGTGAGATGAACTGGCATGAGCACAAACTGCAACCATGAAGGCAGTCCCAGGCCGATGGCCTTGAGTGCCAGTATGGCACAGAGCGCCCATAGTGGAGGAGCAGACAAGAAGCGGCCGACAGGAAGCTGCGCGCCCGGTGAACTCGTTCCATACCAGAGGGCGATCCCGTAGATCACGGTGAACGTCAGCGAGGTTTGACCGAGATCGAAGAGCACCGCTTGAGCCAAGCCGTCTTTACCGAACGTTGCGAGCGTAACCGGATAGGAAAAGTACACGGAGTTAATGCAGCCGGTAGCGACCAGAAAGCCACCTCGCTTGGTGGGCGGCAGGTGGAGCAGGCGGCAGAAGAGCCATGACAACGTGAGCACCGGCAGCGTGACGAGGCAAGCGGCAAAGGGCGTCTGCCAAGCGGCTGCATCAATCGTG
>JAICXS010000161.1 GCA_025934615.1 Nitrospiraceae bacterium | reverse complement strand
GTCTCGCGTGTGTTCGATCCATTCTTTACAACACGGGATGAGGGCACCGGATTAGGCCTTGCCATCGTGCATGCCATCGTCGAGGCGCATCATGGACGGATCGAAATCGAGACGCAGGTGGGCCGAGGCAGTACGTTTACAATTGTGTTGCCTGCCGAGGAGGCCGTCGAGTTATCGTCTACGGCGACTACGCTCGTGGCGAGTGCGAATGGAGCACCCGAGGAGGAATCATGAATGCAGTCTTGTCGAATGGGTCCGCGGACGGCGCTGTTTCCGAGGCGCGTTGCGTCCTGGTGGTGGATGATGAACCATCCATGCGACTTGCCTTGACCGAATCCCTGCGCCGGAATGGATATGCCGTGGTCCAGGCCACCAATGGTCAGGAAGCGATCGATCGGATCGCCACCTCGAAGCCATGGCTGGTATTGACGGATCTGAAAATGCCTCGATCCGGCGGCCTTGACGTGGTCAAGGAGGTCAAACGGCGTTGTCCCAGCACGCACGTGGTCGTGATGACCGCATACGGGACGGTTGAAACCGCGGTGGAAGCCATGAAGTGCGGCGCGATCGACTACTTGCTCAAGCCATTTGCCACCGAACATCTCGAGCAGGTTCTCATTCAGCTTGAAGCTGAATCGAATGGGGGGCCGGACGTCAGTGCCGTTCTTACCTCGAGTCGCCCCATGCTCGGAGAAGATCCGGCCATGGCGAAAGTCTTGGCGCTGGCCGAAGGCGTGGCGATGAGCCAAGCCACCGTTCTCGTCCAGGGAGAGAGCGGGACAGGGAAAGAACTGCTGGCACGATTCATCCACAGCCGGAGTCCCCGCGGCCATCGGCCATTCATCGCGGTCAATTGCGCGGCGCTTCCCGATGGGCTGTTGGAGAGCGAACTCTTCGGGCACGAACGCGGCGCATTCACGGGGGCCCTCGTCAAAAAAATCGGCAAGTTCGAAATGGCACACAATGGGACGATTTTACTGGATGAAATCAGCGAAATGAATCTTGGGCTGCAGGCCAAATTGTTGCGCGTGTTGCAAGAGCGGGAGGTCGATCGCATCGGCGGGCGAGAGCCTGTCCAGGTCAATATTCGTGTACTCGCCACGACGAATCGTTCGCTACGGCAGGAAGTCGAGCAAGGCCGTTTTCGAGAAGATTTGTACTATCGTTTGAATGTCTTTCCCATCACGCTGCCGCCTTTGCGCGAACGACCGAGCGATATTCCGGTGTTAGCACGTCACTTTGTTCGAGCCACGGCGGCACGGAACGGGCTCGCGGTTCCGCCTCTGTCGGATGCCGCGCTTGCGGTGCTGCTGAGGCGCCAGTGGAAGGGCAATGTTCGCGAACTGGAAAATGCCGTCGAGCGAGCAGTGTTGCTGGCGGGCGGTGAGGGGATCGAGCCGCAGCATGTCACGATGGAGGAGCCGGTCATGGCAGGCTCTCCGTCGGTGCCAAGCAATACGACGGCTCCGTCTACGGCCGGTTCCTTATGGGAGATGGAACGAGATTTGATTATGCAGACCCTCGACCGGGTGAAAGGCAACCGCACCCATGCCGCCAAGGCCCTGGGAATCAGTATTCGAACGCTGCGTAACAAATTGCGCGAATACAGGGAGTTGGGGCATCAATTGCCCATCCTCTCGTCCACGCCTAAAGCCGGATGCTGAATGGGCAATCTGTGCAACCGGGTTGAAAAGGGATCGGCAAGCATTGCCGCATGGCGTATTTGCATGCAATGGAGAAGGCATCATGACGATATTTGACCGGACGATTGGACTGCTGGAACGGGCGATGGATCTAAGAGGTGCCCGGCAGCGGATCATTGCTTCGAATGTCGCGAATGAAGAAACGCCGGGCTATCGAGCCAAAGAGCTTCAGTTTAAGGATGCGTTGTCGCAGGCCGCCAAGGGGACGACTATGGTGCAGGTCCGCAGCACCCATCCCGGCCATATCATCATTGGAGGCGGAAGTGTGCAGGCTCGAGGTCGAGTTACTGAAGTGCCGGCTGCCGACCTTCCGCTCGATGCGAATTCCGTCAGTCTAGACACGGAAATGGCCAAGCTCAGCGATAACGCCATGCACTATAACACCGCCGCAACCGTGACCTCGATGCGGATACGGCAATTGCTCAGTGCGATACGAGACGCGAAGTAAGAGGATCATGCACACTCTAGTCAGTGAAGGATTAATCATCGAAGTCCGGAGCATACTCAAACAGAATGCAGGACGTTCAAAAAGACCTTAAAACGCGGCCGAGAATAAAGCATGGAAGTGCACGTCTTCTCGCACCGGGACGGGTGGGTGTAATCAGGTTCTTTTTCAACATCCTGCTAAAACGGAGGGCCCATGGATATTACCGATAGTGTAGCCGTTTCGGTCTCGGCGCTTGATGCGCAGCGCCGCCGGCTGAATGTCATTGCCAGCAATCTGGCTAATGCGCAATCCACTCATTCACCGGAGGGAGGCCCGTACCGCCGTCGGGATGTCGTGTTTCAGTCGGCTCCCGTGCAATCGCCTTTTCAGCGGGCGCTTCGCGTGTCGTCGATGCGAATGGATGGACCGAATCTGGAAGGCGTGAAAGTGGCGCGCGTGGTAACGGATCACAAACCCGGCCAAGCCGTATACGATCCAAAGCATCCAGATGCCGATGCCAAAGGGTATGTGCTGATGCCGAACATCAATGTCATGGAGGAAATGGTGAATATGATTTCGGCGTCACGCGCGTACGAGGCGAACGTGCAGGCAATCGGCGCGACGCGCGCGATGTGGAACCATGCATTGGAAATTGGACGATCCTAGGAGTCAAGCCATGGATGATATGACGATTAAATCGGCCGGCGTGTCGAGCGTCGGTAACCTTGCGGGGATGTCCTCAGCTCTGAGTCCTATGGGGGAAACCCACGCGGGTGGAAGTTTTCTGGGCTCGTTGAAAGACGCCATCGCGCAGGTCAACGAAGTACAACTGGATGCCAGCCAGGCTGTCGACAAGTTTGTCAGCGGCGAAAGCGAGAATGTGCATCAAATGATGATGGCGCTGCAAAAGGCGGACGTCTCGTTTCAATTAATGATGCAGGTTCGCAATAAGTTGGTGTCGGCGTATGAGGATATACAGAGGATGCAAATGTAGCGATCAGCCTCCAGCTCTCAGCCTGTAGTTAACTCAGATGATCAGCCCTTAAAGCTGATGAACTGGAAAGGCAAACGCTGAAGGCTTTCTAACTCATAGTACGCAACTCATGGACCGAATAAGCTGACAGCTGAACGCTGACAGCTAAGGGCTTTAGAATAACCCATGCTGACGAAATTACATAATCTGCCGATTGGGAAACGATTGGGCCTTCTCGTGGCCCTGGCGGCGGGAGTGGCGGCGCTGGTCTCGGTGACGCTCTGGACACAACAACCGGATATGCAAGTCTTGTTTGCGAACCTCGCGCCGGAAGATGCCGGGGCGATCGTGGAGAAATTGAAAGAAGCGAAAGTCCCGTACGAAATAGGCGGGAGCGGCGCCTCTATTCTGGTGCCGAGCGCACAGGTCCACGATCTGCGGCTGCAGATGGCGGGGCAAGGACTGCCGCACGGCGGCGGCGTTGGATTTGAAATCTTTGACCGGACGACACTGGGCATGTCGGAATTTGTACAAAAGCTGAATTATCGCCGAGCGCTGCAGGGGGAATTGGCCCGGACGATCGCGCAGATGCCGGATGTCGCTCGCGCCCGTGTGCACCTGGCCGTTCCGGAACGCAGGCTGTTCAGCGCGGAGCACGACCGACCCCGCGCCTCAGTGGTATTGTCCCTCCGCGGAAGCAATGCGCTTAGCAGAGGACAGATACAAGGTATCGTGCACTTGGTCGCCAGCAGCGTGGAAGGCTTACAGCCGCGCGACGTGACGGTCGTCGACGGCAATGGCCGCTTACTGTCTGAAGGAAATAATGGCGGCGACGGACCGACGCGGTTGACCGGCTCCCAGCTCGACTATCAACGGACGCTTGAAAAAGATATCGAAACACGGATTCAAACCATGTTGGAGCGCATCGTCGGAAATAACAAGGCCGTCGTCCGAGTGTCCAGTGTGCTGGATCTCCGCCAAGTCGAAATGACCGAAGAGCGATATGATCCGAACGGCCAAGTGGCGAGAAGCGAGCAGCGGACTCAAGAGAAGACGAACGGATCGAATGGAGTGACGGGAGGGGTGCCGGGTGTCGCCTCGAATGTTCCACCGAGTCAAGTACAAGAGCCGGTTCAGGCGAGCAGCACCAATACCGCCAACAAAAATGAAGTCATCAATTACGAGATCAGCCGGACGGTCGCCAAAATTATCGAACCGACCGGAACGATTAAACAACTCTCGGTGGCCGTGCTGGTCGACGGCAATTATGAACCCGTGAAGGACGGTGGCGCTGTCGATGCCGTGCGGAAATATGTGCCGCGGCCGGAAG
This sequence comes from Nitrospiraceae bacterium, assembly GCA_025934615.1. Taxonomy (GTDB): domain Bacteria; phylum Nitrospirota; class Nitrospiria; order Nitrospirales; family Nitrospiraceae; genus JAICXS01. The sequence continues at coordinate 1,110 of JAICXS010000161.1, read as the reverse complement.
CGGAGATGAAGCAGATCGAGGAAATCGTCAAGAAGGCAATGGGATATTCGTCCGAGCGGCAAGACCAAGTCGAAGTGGTCAATGTTCAGTTCGGATTTGAGGGAGAGATTGGAACCGGGTCCGCCACGGCGGTGGAAGATACGCCGAGTGTCCTCAAGACATACGCGCCTTACATTCGGTATGGGGTCGGTGCGGGTCTGTTCCTTCTCATTCTCTTGTTCGTCGTCCGGCCGCTCGTCACAGCGTTGACCACTCCTTCTCCGGGGTCTTCGATGCAGGAACGGGCGGGCGGATCGTCCGCCACTGTGCTGTCGCAGAGCGAGACGCCCAGTTTACAGCAGAGCCAAGTGCTGGATCTGGCCAGAAATAATCCGGAATCCACGGCGGTGGTCGTGAAGCAATGGCTGAAAGCCGGGACATGATAGTGGGCCATCATGGCGAGTAAATTGAGCGGGGAAGAGAAAGCCGCGATTCTCCTACGCGCCATCGGCGAAGACGCGGCCGCGCAAGTGATGCGGCATCTGGAGCCGAAAGATATCCGGAAGGTCGGCATTCATATGGCCGAGCTGTCGAATATCACGCGAGAGCAAGAGACCGAAGTCATGCAAGACTTTCACACGTCGGCCGGTCAGGGTACGATTGGCTTTGAGGGCAAGGAATACATTAAGGCCATTTTGAGCAAAGCCTTGGGGAACGAGAAGGCCGCCCATATTATGGATTCATTCACATCGGCGAGCTACCCCGGCTTGGAAACGCTCAAATGGCTGGATGCCCGCATGGTCTCACAACTCGTCAAGGTGGAGCATCCGCAAACGATCGCGGTGGTGTTGGCACACCTGGATCCGGAGCAAGCCGGTCAGGTCCTGTCCGCACTGCCCGAGCATCTGCGCGCAGATGTGTCGCAGCGACTTGCGACCATGGAAGAGGTCCAACCCGATATCTTGCAACATCTCAGCGATGCCTTGCAGGAAGCGTTAAAAGGGAGTAGTGGCCCCCGGGTACTCACCATCGGGGGCGCCAAGATGATGGCCGAGATCATGACCCGTCTGGATAAGACGATGGAAGGCACGATCATGTCCAAACTCACGGAGCGTGACGCCACCTTGGCCG
>JAICXS010000182.1 GCA_025934615.1 Nitrospiraceae bacterium | reverse complement strand
GGTCCTTGACCTCTTTGAGTAATATCTGAGCGCCTTTGCCTTGCCGCCCGAAGGCCTGCACGGCGCCGGCAATGTCTTTCTCAATAATGTTGTCCCCGAGCATGACGCAGACCGAATCATCGCCGACGAAAAATTCCGCCAATTGCAGGGCCGCCGCAATGCCGCCCTCTCCTTCTTGATAGGTATAGTTCAAATGCTGCAATCCGAACGCTTTCCCATTGCCCAGCAGCTTGAGAAAATCTCCGGCGTTCTTGCCCCCCGTGACCAACAGAATATCGGTGATACCGGCGTTGACCAGGGTTTGAATCGGGTAATAAATCATCGGCCGGTCGTAGACCTGAAGAAGGTGTTTGTTGGTGACTTTTGTCAGCGGGTGGAGACGTGTCCCGAGGCCCCCAGCCAGAATGACGCCCTTCATCGCATGACCTCTTCTCGTTCCCCCATATGCAGCGCGACAGGAGACACACTAGGCAATGCATCAGGTTCAATGGCCCACGGTTCATCCGGCTTATGCACCTTTGCGGACTGAGTCCTACTCAGGCAGTATTTCATTATGGGTCCGCTTATAATCGACGTCACTATTGCCAATACTACAAAAGCGACTAGGACCTTCTCATCGATCAGTCCATGTTGAAATGCGAGAGTCCCGAATACGATTTGCATCATGCCTCGGGCATTTAACCCAAAACCTACGGCCAGGGCCTCTGACTTCGACATCCCGGTCCAATAGGCACCGAACCCGCTCCCTACGACTTTCGCGACGGACGCCAAGACGAAGATGATGGCGATGAGCTGCAGATCGAAATGTTGGATAAAGTTCACTTTTAGGCCGATGGTCGCAAAATACAGTGGGGCGAAAAAATTCAAGACAAACAGTTTGATAATATCCCGGCTGGATCGGTCGAAATGCTTAGAATCCCCAATCGCAATACCGACGAGAAATGCGCCGAAGACGGCGTGGATTCCTATCGCTTCCGTGGCGGCAGAGCCGACGAGAGCTGTGACGAGCACCAGTCCAATCACTCCTTCGGGCCGGGTCATTCGAGAGCAGACCCATGGGAGCAGGCGATTCACCAGCCATCGTCCCAGGGTTAACATCATGATGGCGAAGCCCATCGTGAGACCGATCGCCAGTGCGACACTTGTAACTGAGACGATTTGTGTGGTGACGAGGCTTAAGAGCACCGATAACATCACCCATCCGATGAGATCGTCCACCATCGCGGAGCTCATGATTACAACGCCGATGCGACTCCGGAATAGGCCAAGGTCAAGAAGAATCCTCGCGATGACAGGAAGGGACGAGATGGTAAAAGCGGTGCCAAAAAACAGGGCGAACAGTAACGGATTCCCGTGGTTAAATTCGGGAAGCAAGAAATACGCAGCCGTAAGACCCACGGCAAAAGGCAATACAAATCCCAAGACACCGGTCAGGGCGATCTTCGACTTCTGTCGCCATAATTCCGTGAACTCCACTTCCATCCCGGCGACCAGCAACAAAAGCGACACCGCCAGGGTCGTGAGGCCTTCCATGATCGTTGCCGCTTCGCCGTTGGGCGGAAGGGCCCACTGAAAGACGTCAGGGAAAAAATACCCGAACACGGCCGGGCCGAGGACAATACCGGCAATGATTTCTCCGATAATAATCGGCTGGCCAAATTTAAGGGCCAACTCACCAAAGAGCCGGGCTGCCACCAAAACGATCGCGGTCACTAAAAAGAACGTCACGATCTGATTCGAATGAAGACTGACCATCATTGCCTAAACCTATTCTGACTCTAAGACTCGCTCAATTAAGGTTCGCAAATGTATAATCTTGAAAGACGAATGACACAATTCCCGATTCCGTTGTCCGGCCGCCACGAAATAGGGGTCGCCTTTCTTTTGGGCAGATTGCCCTCTTTAGTATGCAGTAATTCCTTTTGGACTTGGGCATGTTCTCACCGACGGGCGGGTAAAAAAAAGCCGGCCTGAACATACGACCAGGCCGGCTTTCTCTTTAAGGAATGCGAACTTACTTAATTCTTCTCGCCATCTTTCCGGCGCTTCATTCCCCAGAGACCGATTCCGGCCAGGCCGGAACCGAGAAGGAGCATCGAAGCCGGTTCAGGAACCGCCGTGTTCGTGATATCCGTGCTCACGACGGCCACTGCGTTCAGCACACCTGATCCAGGAGGAATTAAAGACGCGTCCACGACTCCACCGATGGAGAAACCCGTCGGCTTGAACTGGGTGGCCGGATCCATTCCCAGCGCGGTTAAAATATCCGGGTTCTTTGTATCAGCGCCCGCCGTGATGGTAATACCTACTGGACCGACAGAGAGATCCGTATTGAAGGTAAAGCCGGTAATCGTTCCCGAGACAAGAACCCCACTGACGCCTCCGCCAAGAGCCGGGATGCTCCCGACTATACTAAAGGCTCCGCTATTTGGTCCCGTGGTCGTGAAATTTAAGGCCGCACTGGCTGTGGTCACTCCCGAACCAACCGGAGTGCCAGAAAAGCTAAAGGACCCGATATTAATATCCGTTCCTTGCAGGACGCCACCGCCAAGATCCAAGATGGTGCCGCCAGGACCTGCCAAGCCGGTGCCGAAATCGAGCACCGCCGCTGCCATGCTCGTCGCCGGCATCGCCAACATGGCGGCAACCGCCATCGAGCCGAGAACCCCCCCCAGGATGGAGGACTTAAGGGTGAACTGCTTCATGATTCGCTCCTTTCAAATAATGTGAACGTGGACTCTGTCTTTCTCACTATTGAGTGCCTTACTCTACAAGAGCCATGCCTAGGATGTTTTCGAGGTAGGGTAACTATGTGCGTATACTAAACAGTTAATATGATTTAGATTTTGTTGGCATTTGGCATGTCGGTGGGAATGGCCTCATTGCATAGTGCAGTCCATGGAATATAAAACTGTAAAAAAACATGACACTCGATGTTCAAAATTAAAAAAATACGATCGCCAAATAATTATAAAATCAACCACTTAGTAGAATTTCGGCTCACTGTTAAAAACTCCGACATGGGGTTCAATGAGTGGATCCAGGGACGTATTCTTCAAAATGGTCGATGTATATTCAGAAATCTTAAGCTGCGTGATCGTGCGGCTCCCTACATCGTTTCAATGAACCGCGATAAGGATTGCGCTTGGTTGCGACTCTAATTGGGAGACGGGAAATACCGTTTCTGGTGTGTCGAGGTCTGGGATGGGGGATATGCAGCCCGGCAGAAATGAAGGTCTCTATCTTCTTATTTGATCGTACTAGTGTTGGCGGTTATGGCGAGGTTAGTTCGATTGTTGGTATTCATTGGAACGCCTAGCTTTCCATGCCGAGATTTGCCTTCAATCCTTTTTGTTGTCCATTCCTATCCTTTAATAAGATGGAAAGCCGTACTACATGACCACGTCTATTCCTTCTATGCCCCGGCGCAGCTATGATCTCTGGCAATTGGCATCTATTGCTACCCATTCATTATTTCGGCATCAGGTATACTAATAAGCATTTCGGAGGTGGCCATGGGTGTTGCAATGCTCCGTTTGCGCCTGGCAGGTACCGGAGACGAAGAACTCCTCCTCAATCGACCTGAACTCACAATCGGCCGAGCGCTGGATAACGATCTTATCCTGAATGATTCCGCCGTGTCGCTACATCATGCACGCATTGCGAAGATACAGTCTCTTTTTTACATCGAAGATCTTGGCAGCACCAACAGTACCTTCGTCAATGAACGGCCTACCGATGAGCAGCCGCTGACACCTGGGGATCAGATTCGCATTGGCAATCAGGTGCTGATCTTCGAACAAACCGCAGCCGACGCAACGGACGCGCTTACGGAACCGCTCGATGAAACGGTCGTGCTTACGCCCCGCCAGCCGGCCATTGGCCCGAAGGTCACGCTCCTAGTCATTGACGGCCGTACGGACCAAACCCAGTATCAACTTTCGGGGCCAGTTGCCGTTATCGGAAGCGACGCCCATGCAACGGTCAAACTGAAGGGATGGTTCGCTCCACGCGTAGCCGCACAATTCAATCGACATCCCAGCGGGTATGCCGTGCAACCCGGCCCCGATCAGAAAGAATTGCGGGTGAACGGTCAATCTGTCGATACGTCAGCCCTCTTGAAAGACGGCGATGTCATCGAGGTGGCCGGCGTAAAACTCTCCTTTTACGTGCAAACTCAGACGCAAACATCAGGGCTTTAATATTGTCTTATCGTTCTCGTTTCACCTCTTGATCTAACATCCCTCTTTCTCGGTTCTAGCCCCCCCTCTCATATCGGTATCCAATGAACCGTTGAACATCTCCGTAACTCTATTCCTTGTATTGCCATGGAAGGCTTTTCACCGTTCCCGATCTAATTCCGCAGTCGGTCCTACTTGACGGGCAGCATGAGATAAAACACAACTGGAATGACGATGGCAGCGACCCACGTCATCATTTTGATGTGAAAGGTATCGTTTATACCGTAGATCAGGATCGCAGCAATCGCCGCATAATAGATGAACGCGTTTCCTCTCGAATAGCCGTGTGATTCTTCAGCCGAGGCGATAGTCGGCATGATCCAGACGAGTAGTCCCCAGAGAGCGGCGACAAGGCGGTTCATGGCATCCTCCTTTGTTAAGAATGGAAGTGTGAAATGACTAAGCTGAGCGGGAAAATCTTCTCGTAATGATCCAAGGCATCACGAGAGCGGGTGTACTGGAAGTAAAAGACGGTAGAAGAGGACTGAACTACCCCAAGTCATCCACGGCTTACCCTCCAGAAGGGAAGCGATCAGGAAGACAGCATGAGCATGAACCCGTCGGCAGAAGATGTCAATAACGACGAATGTCAAATACCGGCATGATTAAATGCTATTCAGCATTGAGCCATTGCAGCCTATGTATTTTTGCCTGCCGGAGGCAGGCGACCTTCTCAGCCAATGGAGAGCCTATGGTGCTGGTGGCGGAGGGGTTAGCATCGGCTTTCAGGCTGAAGTGTTATCCAAGATTGCGGACGATCAAAAGTTCAGTCGTATGAAGTGCCAATACAGCGCCGAAACGAAGCTAGAGTAGGTCGACAAGATCCTTAAAAAACACCATGGGCGCTATCTCGAAGAAATTAAGAGGCATTCTGTGCACCGTGACCCCACGGAAAGTCAAATTACTGGGGGTTTCAGCAATGCTGTGCGCAATGGACTTATGGGATATCGCCGCCTCCTTGAAGCATCCATCATTTCAGGAAGAAAAAGAGCACCGGCTAGTCCGTGGACCGTCATTTGGTGGATT
>JAICXS010000550.1 GCA_025934615.1 Nitrospiraceae bacterium | reverse complement strand
GGTTCCAGCTCACCATCGATGCGCCAGGGGATTGGAGCGTGATCTCGAACACCACAGGCAAGACGAGCACGCCCAACGTATGGGCGTTCCCTGAAACATTGCCGCTGCCGACCTATCTCGTCGCCTTCGCCGCCGGCCCGTTTCAAAAGATCACACTGGCGGGCGAACCAACGGTCTATTTTCGCAAATCGCAACTAGCGCGAGCGCAGCAAGAAGTTCCGGAGTTGCAGGAAATTACGGCAAAAGGAATCAAATTTCTCTCTGACTATTTCGCGCAGCCTTATCCGTTTCCAAAGTACGACATGGTGCTCATCCCGGGCATGGCATACGGCGGGATGGAGCACGCGGGCACGACGTTTTTGCGCGAAGAATCGGTGCTGTTCCGCACCGCGACGACGCACTCCGACATTTTGGACCGCGATATCCCGACGCTGCATGAGTTGACGCACCAATGGTTCGGCGACCTGGTGACAACCGAGTCGTTGCGAGGACGCGTAGAGAACACGGTAGGTCGCATCAGGGTCGTCAAAGCGGTTGCCAAAGGTTCCGTCAGGCCCCGCTGAGGCCCAGTCGGGGGGAAGCCACGGGTCAGGTTTCCTTCCTAGCCTGTAAATCACGCCGGGAGCTTTCACGAATTGTTATCCTCCGGCTAAGAAGGCGCGCGCGGCGCCAAGTATCTCCGGACCTACGGTCTCCACATCCCCTTCTCGCAAAAGCCGGGCGGGCACGCGATCCCCTAGCTCTGGATTCAGACCCGTAAACCAGGCCTGAACCACCCGTGGCCCCTCATGATCGCTAATCACTTTCGCCAGCCGATAAGCGAGCCGCAATCTTTCATCGACTCCCTTGTACGGCTCTGAGCCGGCTATCCAGCGCTCAATCGCTCTCGTGTCTTTGACCGAAGCGATGTAGGCCGTCAATTTCTTCCCCAGAATTGTGGTCAACTCCGTGATGAGTTTGGAAAAATCCAGAGTTGTTGCTTCGCGATAGGCCAACAAATCCGGTCTTGCCGGGGTCGATACTGCCATGTCTTGGACCTCCAAACCCAATGACAGCGTATCACAATGACGTTAGAATGGCAAGCGAATCACAGGTAAATACCATAGCCGCCGGATCGCCGTAAACCATTGAAAACAAGTACATAGACCGCGATGTCCCATCATTAAGTATGTGTGCATGCCCATTCCCAAACGATAAATGCTCGTCGGCCTTCTGCACGGTCTCCGTGTGTCAGAAACACTGGCTATTCGTGGGCGCGACATCTGCGACGGCAGGGTGTCAGTCAAGCGGATTAAGAAGAGCCGCCCGACTCTTCACGCTCTACGCATTGACAACGATCCGCTCTTCGACGAGTCTCCACTCCTGGAGCTCGCCAAGGCTACCCCCGAGGCCGAATTGTTCCCGTGGTCACGCCAGTACATGGACATTGTCATCAAACGCTATGCGGCCCTCGCAGGCATTCATCCAGCAAAACGGCACTACCACGTTCTCAAGCACAGCATTTGTGTACTGCTGTGGCAGGAAACGCACGACCTCAACGCGATCCAGGACCACGTCGGCCACCGCAGTTCCTCGAGCACGCTCATTTATTTGAGGGCAGACGCTGCCCAGAAAGCTCAGATGACCGTAGTCGGCATGTCATTCACCGAGGCGACCTCTGTCCGATCGCAAACGTAGAAGATCGTGCGGAGAATACAGCTCTCTACGCCTATAACAGG
>JAICXS010000041.1 GCA_025934615.1 Nitrospiraceae bacterium | reverse complement strand
TCGAGCTGCACGACGAAGCCATCTCCACGGCCGGAGATTATGAGCGGTTTTTTGAGCGCGATGGCGTTCGGTACCACCACATCCTCGATCCGAAGTCGTTGCAACCGGCCCGCGAATGCCGAAGCGTGACCGTCATTGCGAAAGAAGGTGTGATGGCGGATGGATTGGATACGGGCATTTTCGTCATGGGTCCGGCGCGCGGGATGGAGCTGGTGGAACGATTGCCGGATGTGGAGGCGGTGATCGTCGACCGGAATGGCAAGATCCTCGTGTCCTCGGGCCTGACAAGTCGCGTCCGGTTTACCGATTCAACGTATAAATAATCGGAAGATTGAGGACCTTTTGCGCTCGCCCTAATGGTTGGGGAAGGGGCAGGGGAGAGAGGTGTGTGACCTGTTCCACCGCATCCTGATCCAAGAGAGCATGTCCCGAGCTGGTAGCGACGGCGACGAGCAGCTCTCCATTGTCTTTCACCGTGATTCGCAGGACCACTCGTCCTTCCAAACCGTTCAGTCTCGCTACCGTGGAATACTTCTGAGATTGCTGGACCCTGTTTCGCAGCGAATCCGTCAACCAACTGAAATCCGGCTTGCCTATTTGTACGTCTTGAACCGGCGATGACGCACTCGGCGACGGGGCCGAGCTGGATCGCGCGTCCGGAATAGATGCAACGGCGGGCGGTGTTTCAAAGGGAACACGGGCGACCGTGTGAGCCGGGCTCACGGCTGCTTCTTCATCTGAGGAAGCCGGAGCAGAAAGGGCGGATGATGGAGCCGGTTCGCTCGATGAAGCGGGCGGGCGGTGTTCGACCGGCGGAGACAGAATTGAAGAAGACGTGGCGGTCGTAAAAGGAGTGGATTGAGAAGGGTCGGCCGGCGCAGGGACTTGCGGCAGTGCCTCAGACGAAGCGGTAGCTTGCGTGGAACGATTCTGTTTTTCAACCGAGTGTTCTCGTCGCGCAGCAGTCGGGGGCGGGAGTGCTGGTGTCACTGCTCGTGTTATGGATTGAGGCGAAACCGCTTCGGTCGTTGCTGAGGCCTTTGCATGGACCGATGGGGCGGCAGGATCCGCCAATGCGGGAGGCGGCTCCATTGGCGCTGCTGTCGTTTCTTGAACAGCCGATGGATGGGTTGTGCCGACGACCGATACCTGCCAGCGGAATGGATCCGGTCGGGTCGCTAGGTGAAGGTCGGAAAGCAATGCGATCGTCACGCCGATTGCGAACCCGTGTACTACAATGGACAGGCCCCAGCCTTGAGCATATTGAGAGCCGCCTCCATTCGGACGCCACAGCACCGTGTTCACGAGCGGATCACCTCGAGGCTGACTTGTTGAAACCCCATCCCGCGAATGTCGTCCACCACTTTGACGAATCGCTCGAGGATCGTCACGCGATCGGCTCTCACGACGACCAAGGTTTGGCGCGGTTGCGAGGCCAAGGCATTTTGGAGTCCGTCTTCCCCGACCGGTTGGTCGTTCATGAACAGTTGTCCGTCAGCCGTCAGCGTCACTACGAGCGGCGTGTCCTGACGGTCTCCGGATTCTTTCGCTTTTGCGAGATCGACAGGAATTTGCCCCGTCGAAATAAACGTCGCGGTGGTCAACACAATGACCAGCAGGACCAACATGACGTCGACCAGCGGAATGACGTTGATCTGATCGAGTTCACGCTCCATGGCGACTCTTATAGACAGTCACTAACTCGTTGACTCGCCGGCGCAGCACATTGTTCATCACTACGCAGGGAATGGCCACCAGCAGGCCGGCCGCCGTGGCTTTCAACGCCAGGCTGAGGCCGATCATAATCGTGCTGACGGCCATGGTGCCGGCCGTTCCCATCGTTTGAAATGTCAACATGATGCCGAGGACCGTCCCCAAGAGTCCGATGTAAGGGGCATTCGCGGCAATCGTGCCGATAATGACCAAGCGTTTGGTCAGGGCGATTTCACACAGATGTTGGTCCGGGAATTGCGCGACATTGACTCGGCGGTAAAACAGCCATCGTTCGACAGCAATGGCGACGGCCCAGACGCTCAGTGCGAGCAGCAAGCCGATCACCCCGTAATCGACGACATTTTTGAGCGCGTCCATGGAATACCTCACGCTAGTGGATGAGAAACCATCCATCGATGCCAGAATGACAGGAGGCCTGTCAACCGCATTCTGCGGATGAGGCGACGATTATCTTGGTGTCAGGGCTGTGCGAGATCGTCGTCCTGGGGGAAGAGCACCGTGTGGGTCGCAATGACGCGCAGCTCAACCGGTGTGCCGACCGGGTGGATGCTGGTGGAAGAGGCGCTGCTATGCACGATGCGTCCGGAAGGAAGTGCGATTGTATAGAGGTTTTCAGATCCTCGGAACTGGCGAGCCAAGATCGTGGCCTTGGCTTGATCCGACGGTGCGACATGAACATCGTCCGGCCGAATCATGACGACCACTTTGGCACCGAGGCTGTACTCCTTCTCGTGGGGAAATATCCCCAGTTCAGTCAACACCGTCCCCTGTTCGACGACGCCGGGAATAAAATCGGCTTGTCCGACAAAGTCGGCGACGAACGGGGTGGCGGGTGTATGGTAAATGGCCTCCGGGACATCCAGTTGTTCGAGCTGCCCATGGTTCAGCACCGCGATGCGATCGGCCATGGCGAACGCCTCGTCATGGTCATGCGTCACCAGCAAGGCGGTCGTATTCGTATGCCGCAGAAGTTGGAGCAGGTCTTCGCGCATCTTTCCCGTCATGTCGGGATCCAGATTGCTGAAGGGTTCGTCCAACAACAGCATGACAGGTTTTTGCGCTAACGCACGCGCCAAGGCGACGCGTTGTTGCTGTCCACCGGAGAGTTCGTGAGGATAGCGGCGTTCAAATCCCGTCAGGCCGACCATGGCCAGCATCGTATTGACCTGATCGGCGCGTTGATCGGCTGGAAGGTGACGGAGGCCGAAGGCGACATTGTCCACGACTCGCAAGTGCGGGAAGAGCGCATATTCTTGAAAGACCATGCCGATCCGGCGTTGTTCCGTCGGCACCGACAAGGACGGCGAAGACACGAGCCGGCCTTGCAAATACACTTCTCCGGCCGTAATCGCTTCAAAGCCGGCGATCGCCCGCAACGTCGTCGTCTTCCCGCAGCCGGACGGCCCCAAAAGGCAAACGATATCTCCCTCCTGAGCTGTCAAAGAAATATCCGAAATAGCCGGCCGCCCCGCCTCATACGCACACGTCACATGACGGAGCTCCAGCACCGGCTGACGATTCGAATGAGCGGCGGTTCTCATCTTCTGATGCGTCTGCTTCTCCATAAATATCATGTTAACAGAATTGTACTGTCCAGAATGCTCAAAACGGTCATCCAACAAGGCCGCAGGCGGGCTTCAACCGCAGGCGTAGCCTTTCGCTACGTCGAGGATTGAGGCGAGGCGAGAACGCAGTTGGGGACTGTTTTCAGCATTCTGCCTACGCGGCGCGCCAGTCTTTGGCGACGAGCAACAACAACGCCGGCACCGTCATGACCACGATGAGCAAGGCCGCCGGCGCCGCCAGTTGAAAATATTCTTCACTTGCTTCCAGCCACACACGGACTGCCAAGGTATCGAAACCGACCGGCCGCAGCAACAGCGTGGCGGGTAATTCCTTCATGCACTGCAGAAAGATCAGCACCCAGGCTACAATGAACCCACCGCGAACGAGCGGCAGCGTGACGGTTCTCAAAATCTGCACAGTGCTCGACCCCAAACTTCTTGCGGCCTCTTCCAGGTTCGGCGTGACTTGTTGCAGCGCGGGTTCCATCGTCTGGAGTCCTGCGGGAAGGAAATGCACGACATAGGCCACTATCAAGACGATGACGGTTCCATACCAAAAGGGAGCGATCTGTGAGAAGGCCACGAGGATTGCTAGGGCACCCACCGGACCCGGTAAGACATATCCGGCATAGGCGGCCTGCAGGCACAGGACGCTGACCCGTGAATGGCGCCGCGTGGCTAAATATGCCAGCGGCGTGCCGAGGATAATCGCAATGGTGGCGGCCAGCGCCGACAGGAAGGTGCTGTTGACCATGAAGCCAAAAAATCGTGCGTCAATGGTCCCGTCGCTGATCACCGTGGCGGTCCACTTGAGCAACAACCAAGCGGGGACGGCGAAAGCGGCGCCTAAAATCAATACACAATAGGCGGTGATGAGGATCGTTCCAAGAAGGCCGCAGGCCTTTCGCGCCGGCGCGCGGTATCGCCCCATTGTCTGATAGAACCGGCTTCGCTGTCGAAACCATCGTTCGGCCAACAAGAAAATTAACGCAAACACGACCAGGAGCAGGCTCAAGATCGCCGCCGCCGCATGATCGTACCGTCCGGTCAATTGTTGATAGACCGCATAGGTAAACGTTTGATACCGCAAGAGCGAGACGGCGCCGAAATCCGAAACAACGTACAGAATGACTAATGAAAGGCCCGCGACAATCGCAGGACGCAGGAGCGGCAAAGTGACACGCCATAAAATGCCGAGCCGCGTGACGCCGCAGGCTCGACCCACTTCTTCGAACGACACATTGAGATTCAATAAGGCCGCCCGGGTCAAGAGATAGACGAACGGAAACGTATCGAGGGTCATCACAAGCGTGGCACCGGCATAGGTCTGTGGAGAAAACACCTGGGCCTGCGGGCCGGCGATCAGACGCCAGAGCTGCTCGACCGGTCCACCTGTTCCTAAGAGATAGGTATAGATATAGGCCAAGACGTAGGTCGGCATGGTCAACGGCAACACCAATGCCCATTCCCATATGCGCCGGCCGCGAAAATCGTAGCGGACAATGAGCCAGGCAAGAGAGACGCCGATCAGCAGTGTGCCGACCGATACACCGATGGCCAGCCACGCGGTATTGGACAGAAGTTCGGGGATACGAGTTTGCCAGAGACGGCTCCACACAACGGCTTGGGCAGACAGGGCCAGCGTGAGGATATAGAGCAGCGGCAAGACCACCAATCCCGCAACAAGGACGCCGAGTGCGGAGACCGACGTGGGAAGCCATTGCCTGATGGCCTGTGTCATGGCCGCTCAGCGTAGGCCGACGCGTTCAATCAAGGCCATCGTCGGTTCGCGCAATTCTCCCAGTTTGATCAGCGGCACGGTGGCGATTCGAAAGCTTTGACGGGCCGGAAGTGCAGGATCGGCAGCGACATCGGGATTCAGCGGGTATTCCTTGTTCTGATCGGCGAACATTTTTTGGCCATCCGGCGATTCGAGAAATTCAACCAGCCGTTTCGCGAGGTCTTTATGGCGGCTGTGCGCGACAATGCCGACGCCGGCGGCATTGACAATCGCACCCATGCCACCTTCCTGCTGATCGGTGATCAACGGTGCGATCGGCGCCTTCGGTTGCGCGTCCAAATGGCGATAGATGTAGTAGTGATTCACGAGCCCGACCGCGGCCTCACCCTTGGCCACCGCGTCGACAATCTGCGAACTTTTTCCGTAGACATGGGTGCCGGCATTCGCTTTCAACCCTTCGAGAAACTGCCGTGTGCGCTGATCGCCGTAGGTCGCCTGGATGACGGACACTCCGGCTTGCAAATACTCGCTGCCGGCATTCGGAATGGCGATCTTACCCTTCCAGCGAGGGTCCGCCAAATCCAAGATCGATTGGATATCGGCCGGCTTCACCAGCGACGTATTGTAGATGATGAGCCAGACCCGTCCTGAAAGGCCGATCCAACTGTTGTCCGAGGCCCTAAACTCGGCTGGAATTTTTCCATCGATCACGGCTGCGTCGATCGGAGCGAGCAGTTTCAGTTCACGCGCGCGCTCAAGCGCTCCGACCTCATTCGTAATGAACACATCGGCCGAGGTGCGGACTCCCTCGGCTTCGATCCGGTTGACCAGTTCAGTGCTTCCTGATGACAGGAGGTCGATATGCACGCCCGACTTGGCTTGAAAGGCATCGAGGACCGGTTTAATCAGTCGCTCGGCGCGCCCCGAATAGACGACTAGGCGATCGGCGGCCAGGCCGTCGATGGCCGAGAACGAGACCATCTTCAGAGCCAATAGGATCGACAGAATCCAAATGGTGAGCCCGTGAGGCCGTACTCGAAAGATTAACACGCGCGTCTCCTCTCCATGGGGCATATCGGTACCCTGAAAATGAAATTGATTCACTCTCTCAAAAAGGATAGCAAAAAAAAGGAAGACCGGTCAATGTCGGCAACCGGCACACACGCCGTAGAGTTCGAGTTTGTGCGTCTGGATGGTGAAACTATTGCGGCGGGCGACGTCTTCTTGTAGTCGTTCGATGTCTTCATTTTGGAATTCCACGATCTTGCCGCAGGCCGTGCAGATGAGGTGATCGTGATGCCCCTTGTGCGACACGTTATCGTATTGGGTTTGCGTGCCGAAGTGGCGAGCCTGGGCCAGCCCCACTTCGCAAAAGAGATTGAGCGTCCGGTAAATCGTGGCAAGCCCGATATGGGGATCTTTCTTCGCGAGTTGCCGATACATTTGTTCCGCAGTGATATGCTCATTCTTTAGGAACATGTCGAGAATATGCTCGCGCTGCCGCGTGAGTTTTAATTGGTGCTTGGCTAGATGATCTTTGAGGACGGAGATTTCTTTCGCGGTTTTTGACATGTTCGATTCAGCACATCTTGATAATTGAGTATTAAAAACCAATTGCGTGGGAAGGGTCAAGCGGAACTATGGAAGCGCTGGAATAGGCGAATGAGGAAAGAGGCCGTTTGACCGGGTCCTTTGCCACCGACTATAGTTTGGAGAATAGACGATGATTTCGACCATGGAGGTCGGCATGACGGTTTCGAAAGTGAACAATTTTATTCAGGGAATGTGGCGGACGGCGGCTTCCAGCGACTGGTTCGAGAGCCGCAATCCTGCGAATCCGGACGACGTCATCGGCCTCTTTCCGCAATCCACTACACAGGATATCGAAGCCGCAGTGCAGGCAGCGACACGGGCATGTGCCGATTGGCGGGGCGTCGGCTTGGTCAAGCGTGCTGAATATCTGCTGCGCGTCGCGCAACTGATGGAAGAGGACCGGGAGGGATTGGCCCATACGGTCGCGCGCGAGGCCGGCAAGCAAATCAACGAGGCGCGCGCGGATGTCGTCGAGGCGATTCATACGGCGCAATACGCCTTTGCCTTCGGGCATCTCGGTCAATACGGGCGTGTGTTGGCTGATGAAGTGCCCAGCAAGCGGTGCTATGAGGTGATGGAGCCGAGAGGAATCGTTGTGGCCATTACTCCGTGGAACTTTCCGGTTGCGTTGCCGTTCTGGCTCACCGGATTGTCGCTCGTATTGGGCAATTGTGTGATTCTCAAGCCGAGTGAATTGACGCCGATGTGTGGCGCGAAGATAGCCGGCTATTTTGAGCAAGCGGGATTGCCGCCAGGAGTATTTCAAGTGCTGCATGGCACCGGCGAAGCGGTCGGTGCGCCGCTCGTCGCTCATCCACAGACCCATGTCGTCCTCTTTACAGGCAGCTATGAAGTCGGATTGCAGATTAAACAGGAAGTGGCCAAGCAGGCCGATAAAGTGTGTACGATCGAGACGGGCGGAAAAAATGCCGTGCTTGTTATGGACGATGCGAATGTCGATATGGCCGTGTCGGCGAGCGTGCTGTCCGCATTTAAAACGGCGGGGCAGCGGTGCGTGACCGCAGGCCGTCTCTTGGTGGACAGCCGCATCGCGGACCACTTTGCGGATCGATTTGTCTCCGCGGCGAAGCGCGTGACCGTCGGCGATCCCATGGACGAACAGGTGTTCTATGGCAGCATGATCAATCAGCACGGAGTTGAAAAAGGACGCCGATTCAATGAGCAGGCACGAAAAGAAGGCTTCCAGATTTTGCTGGATCGCAATAGCGAATCGCCTCCAACGTCCAAAGGTTATTGGCTGAAGCCGTTTGTGTACACAGGGCCGTGGCGCCACGAGAGTGTGTGTTTGACGGAAGAAGCGTTCAGTCCCCATGTGGCGATCGTGCCGGTTCGCGGTGTCGAAGAAGCCGTTGAAGTCTACAACGATACAAAGTATGGTCTGTCCGGCGCCATCATCACCGAAGATTACCGGAAGGCGAAGTATGCCGAGGAACATATGCGCTGCGGGATTTTTTACTGGAACCTGCCCTGTATCGGGGCCGGCGTGCGGTTGCCGTTCGGCGGAGTGAAACAATCCGGCAATCTCATCCCTTCGGCGGCTGGACTTATTCCGGTGCTCACCCATCCGAAAGCGATCACGTACAATCTGGATACAAAAATCGTGATGGCGCAGGGATTGAAAGCGGAGATTGGATAAGAGCATGCGCAAACCCGATCAAATTACCATCGATCGCCTGCTGCTGCTCCATCTGCTGCAAACCGCCGAGCCGTTCGGGTTGCTCAACGACGTCAAGCTGCAGCAGTTGGCGTTTCTGTGCGAACTGCAGATGTTCGCCAAAGAGCTCAAAGGCTTTCACTTTGAATTCTTCCGATATGCCTATGGCGCGTTCAGCAAGGATCTGGACAACGATCTCATGTCCATGCGGAGAAAAGAGCGCGTCGAAAACTTCAGCGCATCGAGAGAGGCCGAAGATGTGATTGCATTCTTCCTTGAAGAATCGGAGAAGACCAAATCGGAGACGAACGCGCAGGTGCTTGAGATCCTCGACGCCGTCGTCACCAATTATGCGCCGCAGGATACCGACAAGCTTTCCAAGTCCGTCGAAGCGGTGGAGATTAGTTCACCCGCCGAGCCGGAATTCAAACTCGCCATCGAGACCGTCTCCTTCCATACGATTCTCCTCGTGCCGTCGCGGATTGAAACGAAGAGTGAGTTCACCCTGCCGGCGAGCGTATTGGCTCGATTGAATACGGCGTTGGGTTATTAAACTGCCGGTACTTGTCTGTGTGCCAGCATCTTAAGAAAACGACGTTTATTCATTCATCTCTTCGCGCTGATGTGGAGTATATAGAAGAAGGCAGCAAGGCCCTCGCCTCTGTGTCGGGGTTTATTTGCGGGTTTACCTTTGGAATGATCCCGGGTTATGTGAAGGCAAACATCACCACCGTGACGACATTCAGAGACCAGGCTGGTAAAGAGTTGGGCTCCATTCGGCAGTCAGAGACCTATTCGTTTTGGATGCAACTATTCCTCGTCACAGTCATGCCATTTCGCGAGGAACCTCAATCTGTCGCCAGAGGTATATATTTCGATCTGAACCGCGCAACGCTCGCGCAGGCGCGTGCCAGCGGTATTCTTTAGGGTGTAGCTATATAAGAGCACGGCAAAACCCTGTAAAATGCGAAGGGGGTAAACTCTATGCCGTAGGGTCTTGAATTAAGAGCGGTTTCGAATCGAAGCTTAGAGCGTGTTATCACGCAAATAGAGCGGGGAGTTGGATGATTCTTTCGGAAGCATCAAATCAAAGGACAAGTGTTGGTCATCGGGAGAGGAACGGAATCGAAGTTCGGCGCTGATATGATCGTCAGATTGTGACTTCCCGTGCGGATAGACTTTTAGTTGGAAACGACCCTGATGTTCTCCGGTCTGATCATTCGGCTGCATGCTTCCATTCACTTCAATATGATCGTCGATGAGGTCCAACGCGTGGTTGAGGAATGAGCGTAGCGCACTCTTGGCTGTCGCCTGCTCAAACGGCTCATCGAAGTTCATCCCGTCAGCAACCGTTTGTACTCGTTCCCCAGCCCAAGCGGGAAATGCGAGCAGCGTCAAGATTGCGATCAGTGCGTATCGCAGCATCATGATGGGAGTTTAGGCCCAAGCAGGGGCATCGTCAAGCGTCTTTAAGACGAGGACACAAAATGCTAAAGATCGCCTCGTCGAAAGCGCT
>JAICXS010000095.1 GCA_025934615.1 Nitrospiraceae bacterium | reverse complement strand
TGGTACACGACGCAGGGGACAGGAAAACTAGGTCGGCTCAACCCTCTGACGGGAAAGACGTATCACATCGAATTGGGAGACAACGCGCGGCCGCACGGAGTCATTATCGGCCCGGACGGAGCGCCATGGATCACGGATGGCGGCCTCAATGCCATTGTTCGAGTCGAGCCACGTACGGACGCGATTCAGGTGTTCCCGCTACCGCCGGGCCGAGGTAATGTGAATTTGAATACCGCCACGTTCGACAGCCGGGGTGTGCTGTGGTTCACCGGGCAGGCTGGAATCTATGGCCGCCTTAATCCCAAGATGGGACTAGTGGAGGTCTTTGAGGCTCCAAAGGGGCGAGGACCGTATGGGATCACGGCGACGTCGGACGGGACGGTGTACTTCGCCTCTCTGGCCGGGAGTTATGTGGGCCGTATTGATCCAGAGACCCTGCGCGTCACGATACTGAACCCTCCGACCATTGAGCAAGGCGTGCGTCGCGCGTGGGCCGATTCGGCGAACCGCATCTGGGTGAGCGAGTGGAATGCGGGACAACTCGCGGTCTATGACCCCGCGACGGCCCTCTGGCGTGAGTGGCGACTCCCCGGGACGAAGCCGGCCACCTATGCCGTTTACGTCGATGAAGAGGACATGGTGTGGGTCAGTGATTTTGGGAGCAATGCGCTTCTGCGATTTGATCCCACGAGAGAACACTTTGAGGCGTTTCCTTTGCCGAGCGAGGCGGGGCAAGTTCGGCAGCTCTTAGGACGTGCCGGTGAGGTCTGGGGAGCGGAATCACGGGTAGACAAGCTTGTGGTCATCAGAACGGCGAGCGGGACGCAAGATGGAAAGAAATGAACCGGAGGCCGATCAATCTCTCACAGTCACAAGCTGGTTGTAGACTCTACGATCTTTGGTTTGGCAACGCGAGGCATACAGCTTTCGGCTCTATCATGGTGCATCCCGCACTAACGGCACATAGGAGTGATCCCCATCTTTTCCGGTGATCTCCACGACCAGGATCGGCTTGCCATGGGACTGAACGACCGTAAAGGTTGAAATAAGACTGGGCGTGTCCGAGACAAGTTTTCCGTCGACAACGCGCAGTGTGCCGGCGTTTATCGCCGGAGCCGGACCTCGATCGCTCCACGCGACATATGTTCCACCAGGCGCGATACTAACCCGCGTGTCTCCACCGCTCCAGAGGCGCGACATTCGCCATGGGGTTTCCTTCCATAGCCCCGCGACACTGGCTGGACTTTCTACTGAAACGACATCTGAAGCCGGAGGCGGCTGAGTGCGGGACATGCCGCAGCCGGCGACGAGCACGAGCAACAGTACGACGAGATTTGTTCCGATCCAGTGCGGCATATAGTCCCTCCACAGTAAGTATTTTAACCATCCTAGAAACCTTCTCCAGCGCGCGTCATGCGCAACTATTCTTCCACGCGAGAAATATTTTTCGCGATGGCTCGCACAGCCGGCTCAGGGCCTTTCGCAATCCAAGTACCGTCCAAGGCCCGTGACTGCCCAAAACGGCTCGGCACCTGTATCTCAGCTTGGACTCTGACCCGATCACCATCTGCCACTTCGGGAAATCGCATGCGCGGCGCGCCGCAGATCCCGAGCACCGCCACATCGAGCACCGCCCCATTCGCGCTGTCATCTTCCAATAAAAAGGTATACGCGCCATAACAGGCGCTGCCCGACGGCAGATAATACGGCTCCAGTTCTTTGACTCGCCCCACGACGCCTTGAATGGTGACCTGCTTCAAGTGATACACATCCGGATCGGCCACAATGTCAGTGATCGACACAGGCTCTTCTGAAAAGGTCGGCGTAGTCATCAATAGGGTTATCTGACACAAGAACAGTGCGGCGATACAAGACGAACAGGAGCGTCCTTTTATGAATACAGAGCCGACGTGTGTCCTTGTCACGCTACAACCTCTGGGCAAGAGAACTAGGCTCGTCTAGATATTTCTGAAAACACGAAAACTTTTCCAGTCTCTTCAGGTCTGTCCAAGTCTGCCACGGCGTCGGCAATGGAGTTGTGGTACTTGAGCCTGAGCAGCGGCTTCAGTTTTTCCTGGTCCAGTTTCTCTACGCCATCACAACGTAATGCAAAAGCACAAAGTCGAGGAATGCCTGCTGCTTGCCGTTCATAATTCCAATGACGTAGGCGAGGGACTTCTTTTCCGTAGAAGGTCCGATCCTGAAGCCTCTTGAACTCTTTGGTGGTGAGATTGGGCTTGGACTTCAGATACTCGAACGATTCGCACAAGAAGCCTGCCGAGCCATAGGCGCCGTCGTAGATTCGTTGGCCGATCTTGGGCTGTATTATTTTGACGATGGCGGATGAGCGGGCGCGGGGTGTAATACTCGCCGCCGTTGCGGCCCACGTTGCCCATGTTCTTGATCTTCGTCTCGTAGAGGTGCGAGAGCTCGTGCTTCTCGGTCTGCGAGCGGAAGCGCAGATCATCGATGTGGTCGATGATCTCACGCAGGTTATAACCGCTTTGGATCTTATTCTTGATCTCCCCGAAGATTTCACCGATCTTATATTCGATCGTATTCGGCCCGCTGGCCCGCTGCTTGAAGCCGTGCAGGTAGGGAAAGAGCTTCGGGGTGACGAACTCGCGCAGGTCATCGCCGGTCTTCGCCTTGTTGTGATCGATCTGGCCGTCCTTGCCCTTGGGCGCGGCCCAGTTTCCCATCGGTAGTTCTTATCGAGGATGAACGAGTACTTCTTCCGCCCAGCTTCGCTTCATCCGCCTTGTCCTGCTCCATTCCGTCGAGGTATTTTAGAAACAGCAGCCAAGGGGTCTGCTCGGTATAGTCCAGCTCGGTGGTGCAGCCGGCCTCTTTCCAAAGCATGTCATCGATATTTTTGAAGGCTTGTTCAAACATTGGGACCTGGGATGGAGATTAAGTCTGATCCGTTATATGAAGCGGAAGAATACCCTTTTCCCCTTGCGAAATCATCATGCCGTGAAAGGCTTGCAGAAGCCGAGCAGATGTCATTCGACAATGAAGTCGCGAATGCTCCGTCGGCACAGCCGTCCCGCGTGCCCTCGGCAAATCATGGAAAGTTCGCTCGCAATGATAGCCGCTTCTCAAAACGGACAACGCGAATACATCGGACTGGAGCGATCCATGACGAATGACCGTGCCCTCTCTTGATATTCATAATGGATTTCTTTACCGTACAGATCGTTCGACTTGTCGCTCTTTTTGAGGAGGCGTCATGGGAAGCAGCCACACATCGTCAGGGAACGTCAACATCGATAAAGAACTCTTAGCCATTTTGTGCTGTCCTGACACCAAACAGGATGTCGGGTTAGCAGGCGAGGCGCTTATCGGGCAGCTCAATGAGCTTATCAGGAAGGGAACACTCAAGAATAAAGCCGGTCAACCAGTGACCGAAAAGCTGGATGGCGGGTTATTGCGAGCCGACCAAAAGATTCTTTATCCGATCCGAGAAGATATTCCAGTCATGCTGATTGAAGAGGGTATTCCGCTGGAAGGCATCGTGTGAAGATTAACGGTCAAACTGCCTGCGTCTAGCTTTCTCTCCAACCTTTTAAGGAATCACCAGTCCGGCATCGCCTTGTTCTGATTCTGTCTTTGAACCGGTGGATGTCCCACATTCGGCGCACAGATACTCATAAAGATTTCCAGTGGGCAAGACGAGGAGCAGGCGTTCACGGGTGGGGGTCGCCTGCCGACACGTCGGGCAGAAAAGCAACGAGGCGCGAAACGCACCAAAATCTGAAGGGGGCTGTCCGGCTCGCCCTGCTCGCGTGCGCGGCGACGGCGTGTTGGACGGTCGACGTGAAGTCTGACTGTTTGGACGACGTGGGTCCGATGGATGGGAGGGAGGCATAACAGAATCAGCCCTTACTCATCGATAGTGTTGTGCTGTCATCGGCCAAAGGCAGTCAATGGTGAGACGTCATGGCTGAACGACGGCTGCGTCGTCCTTCAGTTATCACCCACCAGATGGATCGCAGAACTTGTACGGTGACGTATACCGACAATCCTATCAGCAACCCATAAATACCTGTCTTGTCCCATGGCCATAACTCCGGAGCATGTAACATCATTCCGAGCGCGACATGCCCGCCCAGGCCAAACGAGAGAGCAAACAGAGCCCATTCCCTTATGATCGTGCTCTTTCGCACGTTCTCCATAAATGCACCCCACACTTCACTCCCACCCTGTTTCTCGTCGGGAGTAAAAGAGGAGAGACACTGTAGATTATACGGAGCTTTTGGCCGATTCGATTTCTGTGGCCGTGATGAGGCTGGTCAAGTAGTCGGAAACGAAGGTCAACGCTTCCTCGCGCCCATCCGCCCGCCTTCCCTTCTCGCGTCGCTGGACAGACAATTCATGGTCCAAGTCAGACTTCACATCGGTCAGCACACGCTGGAGGGAAGAGGGGGTCAGGTTTGCGTCCATGTCTTCCAATTCTTGACATCGGTCCAGCACCCAGTTCAGGCCTTCAATGCGGCCGCCGTAGTGCTCTTGATCGGCCGAATCCAATCGCGACATGGTCGTCGCAAAAGTTTGTGCCTCATAGACTAAGTTGTAAAAACTTGTGACAGCTCGTTGCAGAGTCGAATTCATACCTCTCCTTTTCTCTAAAACATCTCCACACATTATACATGAGAAGGGGGTAGCGACAAGAGTTTTTTATAGTATTCATCCATTCGGGATGTGATCTGCATTGAGTCCCATGCGAGTGATACGTGTCCGCCTTGTAGTAAATGGAAATCACCTGACCGGCGTTCATATTGCTTTCTCCTCGTTATAAGTCACTGTTGCCGTAAAAGCATTTTTGCAAGATCTTTCCACTGTACCGGGACGAGTTAGTAACGCAGTAGTGAGTCACGTACTGATGAGCTTAAGGTTGCCCGACCAAATTAAACGAAGCAATCCGCAAGTGAGCCGGCTTTATGTGAACAGCAGGTCGTGAAATTCAGACATGAAGCCGTAGTAGAGTGGCGCAAAATCTTTCAGGCTGTCTGGGCTGGTCTCTTTGAGGCGCTTAAAAAAGAAAATTTGGTGACGAGGATCAAGTTGTTCGAGTAATTGACCGAGTTTTGCCATGGTAAAGCTGCCTGAAGGTACGCTCAGAATGTAATGAACAAGCCGTTCCACAAATTGTTCACCAACATAATCGCTTGCAATGAGTCCTTCAGGTATTTTGCCAAACGTGAGGTATTCGTGAAAGGGCACCGCCTGAGCGGCAAACGGAAGCGACGTAGAAGTTTGACTGGGCATGAGTGTGTGTAGAACACAAGACCGGTTTATTCATCTCACTCTACCCAAGGCGCGAGTAGGCGTCAAGTAAACCGGACCGGTGGGCCTATGCAGTAAGAGGAAATAATGCCCTAGTCGCTTGAGCGCGAGAGTGCTAGTCAACTGAAAAATGACCGACAATAAAAAAGCAGAGGGCCCCGTGCGGGACCCCCTGCCTGACTCACGACGCTTAGGCTGTCTCTTACAGCCAGGTCACGCGCTCGGCCGGCCGAATGTAGATCGGCTCTTCGACCTGAATGCGCGCCACTTCCTTGCCCGACTTGTTGAAGCCCAGCACGGTATCGTTGTACATCTCAAACCGCTTCCCGTGGATCTGGGTCTCAAACACCTTCGGCCCTGGAATGACGTCGTACCGGAAGATGATCTGCTGGCTGGCGCGCCACAGTTGCAGCACCGCCAACAGCTCCCGGCTCGGGACCAGATACTTCTCGATGGCGTTATCGACGCCCGGCCCGAACATCTGCCGCGCATAGCCCCGGGGGCTGTGCCGCGGTGGAATGTAGAAGCCGTTGGGCTCGGTGCCCCACTGCGGATACAAGGGCAAGGCCACCTGCTCCACCCGAATGGCGAAGTACAGGGGATGCCAGCGATCCTCCGCCCACAGGCCGTCTTCGCCAATGCGCACCAAGCTCTGCATGCGGATCTTGCCCACGCAGGCGCTCATGCAGCGCGTTTCCATCGGCTCGCCGCCCGTCAGCGGGTCCTTCCCTTCGATCCGGGGATAGCAGGCAATGCACTTCTCGCTCACCCGCGTGGTCCCCCGATACATCGGCTTTTTAAACGGGCACTGCTCCACACACTTCTTGTACCCGCGGCACCGGTTCTGGTCGATCAACACGATCCCATCCTCCGGCCGCTTATAAATGGCCTTGCGCGGACAGGCTGCCAGACATCCGGGGTACGTGCAGTGATTACAGATCCGCTGGAGATAGAAGAAGAATGTCTCATGCTCCGGCAGACTGCTGCCCTGCAGCTTCCACGGTTCATCCCGCGAGAAGCCGGTCTTATCGATGCCTTCCACCAAGGCCCGCATCGATGTCGCCGTATCCTCGTAGATGTTGACGAATCGCCACTCTTGGTCCGTCGGAATGTAGCCGATCGCCGCCTGGCCGATCTTGGCGCCGGCGTCGAAAATCGTCATCCCTTCGAACACCCCATACGGAGCATGGTGCTTGCGGCCCACCCGCACGTTCCACACCTGTCCGCCTGGATTCACTTGCTCGATCAACTGCGTGATCTTGACGTCGTAGAACTGCGGGTACCCGCCGTACGGCTTGGTCTCCACATTGTTCCACCACATGTACTCTTGGCCCTTGGAAAACAGCCATGTGGACTTGTCCGCCATCGAGCAGGTCTGGCAGGCCAGACACCGATTGATATTAAACACAAAGGCGAACTGCCACTTGGGATGCCGCTCCTCGTAGGGATAGAGCATCTTGCGCCCCAGTTGCCAGTTATAGACTTCAGGCATTGTCGTTTCCTCCTCGTTAAACGTTAATCGTTATTCGTTAACCGCGTCGAAGCCTTCTTACGTGTCACGTTTAACGTTGCACGTTTAACGTCAGACTTTGATCTTAATATGCTCGCCTCGGA
>JAICXS010000295.1 GCA_025934615.1 Nitrospiraceae bacterium | reverse complement strand
GAGATCAAGCTCGGCGTAATCCCCGGCTTCGGCGGCACGCAGCGGCTGACGCGGATTGTCGGCCCGTCGAAAGCGACCCAACTTATTTTGACCGGCGACAGGATCACGGCCGAGGAGGCGCTCACCATCGGCCTTGTCAATCAAGTCGTGCCTGCCGCAGACCTCTTGAAGGAAGCCGACATATTGGCTGGATGCATCGTCGCGCGCGGACGTCTCGCCACACAAGCGGCATTACGGGCCATCCGGGTGGGACTCGATAGTCCGATCTCTGAAGGAATGGCCCGAGAATCGGAATTATTTGGAGAGCTGTGCGAGACGCCGGATAAGAAAGAAGGCATTCAAGCCTTTTTGGAGAAGCGGCCGCCACGGTTCGCAGACACTGATGCATAGGATCAAAGGCCGCAGCTATGTACGTTCGTAGCAGTGTGTATAGAGGAGACCCTTCGTGATTGCTGCGCGTCTTGCCGAATACGCTCAGTCTCTTTGTTACGAGCTGCTCTCCCCTGCCGTCGTCCATGAGGTCAAACGGCGTCTGTTGGACAGTGTCGGATGCGCGCTGGCGGCGTTCGATGCAGAACCGTGTCGCATTGCGCGGCGCATGGCGCAATCAGTGAAAGTGACCAACGGCGCAACGCTATGGGGGACGACTCATAAAACGCTTCCTGACCTCGCCGCCTTCGCCAACGGCGCCTTGGTCCGTTATCTCGATTTCAACGATACGTATCTGGCCATGGAACCGGCGCATCCGTCCGATAATCTCGCCGCCGCGCTGGCTATAGGTGAGATGAATCTTGTATCGGGACGGCAGCTCATCGAGGCGGTTACGCTCGCCTATGAAATTCAGTGCCGCTTGTGCGACGCGGCAGCCTTGCGTCCGCGCGGATGGGACCATGTGACGTACGGGCCATTCTCGTCGGCGCTGGGGGCTGCAAAACTTTTACAGTTGCCGACGCCGGGAATGCTGCAAGCGGTCAATTTGGCCGGCGTAGCCAATGTCGCGCTTCGGCAAACCCGTGTCGGGGATCTCTCGATGTGGAAGGCCTGCGCCTTTTCGAATGCAGCACGCAACGGCGTGTTTGCCGCGTTACTGGCGCAGCAAGGAATGACCGGGCCGTCGCCCATCTTTGAAGGTGAAAAAGGGTTCATGAAACTCGTCTCGGGACCGCTTGAACTGTCGGCGTTCGGCGGCGACAAGGCCGGAGCGCAAGAGCGCGTGCCGTTCAAGAT
Organism: Nitrospiraceae bacterium; assembly: GCA_025934615.1. GTDB lineage: Bacteria > Nitrospirota > Nitrospiria > Nitrospirales > Nitrospiraceae > JAICXS01. Next base: position 2,797 of record JAICXS010000295.1, on the reverse strand, counting down.
TCTCGACACGTACATCAAGCACTATCCCGTCGAATATCATGCCCAAACTGCGGTCGAAGCGGCCGTGGCCATGCGCGCGGAGATTTTACAGTCCGAAGGGCCGCGAGGACTCACCGATATCGAGACGATTGAAATAGGCAGCTATGATGTCGCGATCGAAATCATCGGGCGCGATCCGGAAAAATGGCAGCCGCGAACGCGCGAGACGGCCGACCACAGTTTTCCGTATTGCGTGGCCGTCGCACTGCTGGATGGCACCGTCACTCTGAGCTCATTTGACGAGGAGCGCCTGCATGATCCACTCGTGAAGGCGCTCATGCAAAAGATCCGCGTTGTCCGGCAGCCGGAATTTATCGAGCAATATCCCGGTGCGATGCCGACCCGACTGACCGTGACAAGCCATTCGGGCAAGCAGTATGTGCGGCAACAAGACTATCCGTTGGGACATCCGCGGAACCCGATGTCCGACCACGAGATAGTCGACAAGTTCTCGCTGTTGGCTGCAGGAAAGCTGGGCTCGGCTCAAGCGCGGAATCTAGTCGACCTTATTTGGAATTTGGACAAGGTCAAGGACGTGCACGTGTTGATGCCGCTGTTGAAAGTAAGAAGAAAGACTTCGCATGCGTGAGTGCAGTGCAGGAAAGCCACGCCGCTTCCGCGAACTCATGGCCACCACGACGCTCGTGCTGCCAGGGGCATTCAATGCGCTGTCGGCCATGCAAATTGAACGTGCCGGATTCGACGCGATGTACGTCTCGGGGGCGGCGTTGGCTGCTGCACGGGGTCTGCCTGATATCGGGCTCTTATCCATGACCGAAGTGGTCTCAGATGCGGCCACCATTGCAAACGCCGTCGCCTTGCCGTCCTTAGCGGACGCCGATACCGGCTTCGGCCCTCCCCTCATGGTCATGCGAGCCGTCCGCGAGTTCGAGCGCGCGGGACTGTCCGGTATTCAATTGGAAGATCAAGAGATGCCCAAGAAGTGCGGGCATCTGCCGGGGAAGCGACTGGTGTCGCGACAGGAGATGGTCGGTAAAGTGAAGGCCGCTGTTCGAGCCAGGCTCGATCCTGATTTCGTGATCGTGGCTCGAACCGATGCCCGAGCGGTTGAAGGACTTTCTGCTTCCGTGGAGCGAGCCAAAGCCTATGTCGATGCGGGCGCGGATGCCATCTTTCCTGAGGCGCTCGAATCGGCCGAGGAGTTCCGGACCTTTGCAGAACAATTTGGGAAGGCCGGCACCAAGGTACCGTTAGTGGCCAACATGACCGAGTTCGGCAAGACGCCGTATCTGCACGTGCACGATTTTGAGGAGCTTGGATATCGCATTGTGCTCTTTCCGGTGACCGCCTTGCGCATGGCTTCGAAGGCAGTGGAGGTCATGTTGACTGAACTCAAATCAGCCGGGACGCAACAAGGGTTCTTAAGCCGCATGCAGACGAGGGAGCAACTGTATGACCTACTGCAGTACGCCGACTATGAACGGCGGAACAAGGAGTGGTATGAAACTGACGGACGAGAAGATCTATAGTCCAGGCCTTGAAGGGGTGCTCGCAGGAGAGTCGGACATCTGTCAGGTGGATGAAGGCGAGAGCGGTCTCCGTTACCGAGGGTATGCCATAGACGATTTGGCAGAAGGAGCGAGCTTTGAAGAGGTGGCCTATCTACTCCTCTTCGGTGGGCTACCGACTCAAGCGCAACTTAAGCGATTCGAGGAGCAGATCGCCGAAGCGTGGATCCTTCCCGAGTCCGCGCAGGCGTTTGTCCGTCACGTCCAGCCCGGCGCGCATCCCATGGATATTCTCCGAACCGGCGTCTCCCTCTTGGGCATGGCCGATCCCGAGGCAGCCGATCACTCTCACGACGCGAACCTCCGCAAAGCTATTCGGCTCTTGGCGCAGATTCCGCTCCTGATCGTATCCGCATATCGCCATACGGACGGCGCACAGCCCATAGGACACCAGACGGAAGGCGGCTATGCCGACCATCTTCTCTTTCTCCTCACAGAGCGCCATGGAGACGAGGTGGCCAACGCCATGGCACGGCTTCTCAATGTGTCGCTGATTTTGTATGCCGAGCATGAGTTCAACGCCTCGACGTTCGCCGCGCGGGTGACCGCCTCGACCATGACCGACCTGCATTCGGCCATTACAGCGGCGATCGGCACATTGAAAGGTCCCCTTCACGGAGGCGCCAATGAAGCCGTGGCCGCGATGTTCTGCAAGATCGCGACACCAGACCGGGCCGAGCGTTGGATCCGGGACGCGCTGGCGAGCAAACGCCGTGTCATGGGATTCGGTCATCGCGTGTTGAAAGAAGGTGACCCGCGCTCACTCATTATCCAACGGCAGGCCCACGCACTCAGCCGCATTTGTGGCGACAGCCAATGGTATGAGATGGCCAGCATCATCGATCGGATCATGCAAGAGGAGAAGGGGCTCTATCCCAATTTGGATTTCTATACCGCCGTGTCGTACCTCTTAATAGGGATTCCACGCGAACTCTATACTCCGGTGTTCGTCTGCTCGCGCATCACGGGATGGTGCGCGCATGTGATCGAGCAGCAAGATCGCAACCGACTGATCCGTCCACGCGCGCTGTACACAGGACCACCCCCACAAGCCTATGTCCCTATCGATCGACGTGCATGACAGCATTGTCCAGGCCAGGAAGACGGACGGTCCGCCGTATGTCCTCCCATGGTCTTCGTTTAACGACTTGTTTCGGTGCCGCATCTCGAATCCTGCCTTAGGCGATCGCGCGTTTCTGACCTATTATGATGATGCGCGTCACATTCGG
>JAICXS010000230.1 GCA_025934615.1 Nitrospiraceae bacterium | reverse complement strand
TTGTATGTGAGATTTGCAGCAAGCGTCATCAATCCGGGCATAATGTCAGCCATGCCAACAATAAGACAAACCGAATCTTCAGACCCAATCTTCAGACCGTTCGCGCGATGATCAATGGCGCTGCCAAGCGCATTCGCGTCTGCACCCGCTGTCTTCGCTCCGGGCTAGTGAAGAAAGCGGTCTAAGACTTCTGTTCCTTTCTCCTCGAACGTCACACGCCCATCCCTGCAGACAGGACTGTCTTTTACAACGAGTGTCGGAAAACTTGACAGTCTCATGACCTGCGGTCAAGAACGACTTCATCGAGAACGGCTCGTGTCTCTGCTGATAACCTGGCATATATCCACTAGTGTTTAGTTATGATCGGATTGCCGTTCTCTCCTCATTTCTGCTTGATCCTTCTCAACCCATCCTGTGTCGAAAAACTTTACAACTTTTGTGGCCCTCTTTCGAAGCAGGGACAACGCCCTGCCCCTCTGGGGACATCAACTTAAATCGCTAAAATCTCTGACCTTTTTCCATCGAGGGAATAACAATTCGTGGTGAACAAGCGGCTGTCCTCTTTTCGTAGGTGTCGGAGAATTTAATAGTCGCCGTCACAGGAGCAAGATGGCCATGAGAACGTGCGTGAAAATTGTGAGTATGCATGAGTACTTACCAAGCGCTGATTTGGTGGCGCAAGGCTTGCTTCCCGACCGATCAAGAACGATTGCGGCCGTGTGCCTTATGAATCGATCATCCTTCGAACATCAAGCGCCTCACGAGGTAGACAAAGAATACTGGGGCCTTCAGGCCATCTGCCGGCGGATGAACTGGAAAAATTCGCGCACCCCGGTCCGCCAGGCCCTCAGTCACGGCTTCCCGCTTTATTTAAAAACTCGGACCGGTCAACATCGCCAATTCTATTACTCCACCGAAAAGCTAATCATCTCGTGGGAATGGTCACGTTGCGAACGAGAAATTGCCCGCCTGGTACGCAATACCCCTGTGGCTCAAGACCCTTCTCTGTCTCGGCCTCCCTATCAAGAGCCTTCTCGCGGCATCTCAAATACGTGACGGGGCGCTCCGCTGCTTTCCTATCGAGCGATCTCGCGCTTGATTTCCACTTCTCGGAGCGATTGTGTGTACGGGGCGCAATGTTCCTTTGCTTTAGGCGGCTCCCCTTCGTACCGTTGTAGGCATAGACGATAGGCCCGCATCATCTCCGCAGTTTCTTGGCGAATATCAGCAGTCCCTTTCTTCATGCGATAGTCCTCATACCACTGGCACCCTATCTGCCCGCTCAGCATAACGATCACGCACATTCCTAATATCGCTTTCATGGATCCTCCAGACTGAACCAGCTTTGGTTTGAATGCCTAAAGGAGGATACCTAATCGGTCGAAAGGATGAAACCTAAAAGACAAGGGGAATAATGAAGCAGGGAGAAGATTAGAATCCGATTCCAACGCCGCCGCCGATACCCATTCCTACGCCCGTTCCCCCGCCAAGGGAGACGCCGAATCGGGGACCCGGTCGAAGTCCTGCGCCAATGGCATCCGGCCAGACCTTCAGATCTTTAACAGCAAGAACAGGATAGGTATAGTCGATATCGTCCAGCCGCTGCGTTTGCACACCCGTCACTTCACCAACAATGGTCACACGCGGCCTCTCCACCAATGTCGCGGGATCCAGAAATTCTTTTTGTAAAGCCAGAAACCGGCCCTGCGATTGCTGCACATCGGCCACCGGCTCGGAGCCATCCAATGGAAGCTGGAGAATTTCGATCGAGGTGCCGGCCGGCAATCGCTTCGCCTTTAGCACTTCTCCGCCCAAGACCACCACCTTGCCGATGTACGCAGTTGCAGATTCCTTCAGTTGCTCGAATGTGAGCGATCTGTCGACGCGACTTGCCAGCGGTTCAGGGATGACATAGTCGTGGGATGTACAGGAAGTGACTATCACCAAGAGAGACAGCGCGCAGGGCCATATCATCGATCGGGAATGCATACCATACTGTATCAGATGATAAAGAGCTCAGCGAGCGGGAAACGACGCGTTCTGCCGTCATGCGGCAACAACGGCGTGATTATGCGGACCAAACTCGTGTGCATGCCTTTAGCCTCTCTCGCGACATGATTGGATGTTCCCGGCCTCCACTCACTAACACCCACTCACCGCCTTGAGTATAGCGAGCACCTGGTCGTGTCAAGCAGCCTAGTCTGCTGTACAAGGAACTCATGCCTACCCTTTAAGGACAAGGGGTCATTGCGTTCCACGCATTGTCCCCGTACAATTTGATAAGGAAACATCAGTGGCTGGTTCACTCTAATCTCACGCCGGCATGGCAAGGGGGGCGTATGAAAAAAACTCTGACGGCTCTACTCATGGTCAGTATGGGTGGCGCTCTCCTGGCCGGATGTAGCGGCACTCGAACGGAACAAACGGCGCAGCCGGTAAAATCACAGCTTCGCCCTGCAGTCCCCGTGACCGTCGACGTCTCGCAACTTTCTAACGGGGACCATACGATTTATGCCAAGGACGGCAATCGTCTGAACGCGTCTGTCCAGGAGAAGGCCGTCACCGGTCTACGGATTATCGATAGTGATAATCGCACGGTCCCAATTCACACCATCAAGCGTTTATCGAGGGACGGCAGAACTTACATGTCTGAAAATCCTGAACGACTCACTTCGCAGCCGAACGGAACGCTCGCTATGGCGCCCCCGTTTGTGCCCGGCGATTGTGGACTTATTTCAGGCGGAGCCGATTCCTGGTGGGTCTGCACAACGGACGGCGGAAAATCATCACTCCCGCCGCCACCTATCGATGCAGCGCGAGTACAATAGACTGAGACTGTTCCCAATGAGCAACGCTAGGAGCAGGATTTAAAGGCCTTGACCAATATCTGGTGGTCTTTTCCTCAGCACCACAATGCTGAAAGAATAGGCAACGTGATAAAGTGACTGTCTGTGGCCTACGCACTCACTTGCACAGGCCACTTACCCACAGCCCTTCCACACAATGTCTGGATGACTTGTGATTTCTTGACTATTTTCGATAGACGGGCTGGCCGTCCAACCGATGCCTTGTAATAATCGGATCGACCACGTTTCCACACGTGACACACTTCAAGGCCGGGTATTTCACATAGGTGCTCTCTCGGTCTTCTAATGTCACCGAGACCATTAACCCCTCACAACGAGGACAAGACATCGCCGCCTCCTTGGTGAAATGATCAGAAGGTCAGCGTAGGGCAACTGATACCCGCATACAATTGGGCCGTGGTCTTAGGACAAAAGAAGGACGTGACGAGTAAGGCGCGCCCTAGAAACTCGACGCCCCATGCTCTTCAAGACGATCGACGATAGCGTGCCCTATGGGAATTGAAGCGGTGGCGGCCGGCGAAGGTGCGTTACACACATGGATGGAGCGTGGTCCGCGTATGAGAAGAAAGTCGTCCATCAATCGCCCATCATCCATCAGCGCCTGTGCTCGTACGCCTGCATGCCCCGGGACAAGGTCCTCTGAAGAGAGATCCGGGATAAGCTTTTGGAGATGACGGACAAAGAGCGTTTTGCTGAATGAACGAAGGAGTTCCTTTCCGCCCTCAACCCAGTTGCCTGCCGCAAACATCCAAAATGCCTTCGAGGCGAACAGTTCAGTCGAGTCGCGCAGATCGAAGTTACGCACGTATCCTTCGCGCTTCAAGGTCAGCACGGCATTCGGCCCTGCCCTGACCTCCCCATTGATGAGCTTATTGAAATGTGCACCTAAAAACGGATACCGGGGGTTCGGGAGCGCATAGATTAATGTCTTGACCAGATGCCGCTTTTGGGGAGTCAAATGATAATATTCGCCCTTGATCGGCACAATACGCATGCCTGTGCGCACGCCCATAGATGTCGCAATGCGATCGCAGTGCAAGCCGGCACAGTTGATCAAGAATCGGCTTTGGTATGAGATGGAACCGCACTCGATCTGAAGGCCGAATGGCAGGACCCGTACGGCCTTCACTTCTGCCCCGAGGCGGAGGTCGCCGTTGCCTTTCTGAATCAGTTCGACGAACTTTTCCGCGACGTGACGGTAGTTGACGATGCCGGTGCTGGGCACATGCAACGCGGCCACACCCGCACAATGCGGCTCGACCGCTCGGAGCTCCTCTGAACAGAGTTTTTTGACGGCCACGCCATTGTCCGTTGCCCGCCGGTATAACGCTTCCAGTTGCAGCAATTGTTTCGGCTCGGTGGCCACCACGACCTTCCCGCAGATGTCATGCTGAATGCCATACGTCCGACAGAAGTGCACCATCGCTGTGTTGCCATTCCGGCAATAATTCGCTTTTAGGCTTCCCGGCTGATAATGGATACCGGAGTGAATCTCTCCGCTATTGCTTCCTGTCTGATGATCCCCCCATCGACTCTCCTTCTCCAAAACCAGAATTCTGGCTCGTGGATAGCGTTGCGTCATCGCCCATCCGACCGAGAGACCGATGATTCCCCCGCCGATGATTGCCACGTCATAGAGGGGCATTGTGAGTCGGTCCTTCTGTACAAGTGAGCCGCCTCCGGAAGCGATGATTCATGACCATCGCTCCCGCCATGCGGCCGGCCGCGGCAGTCCTGTCATGCCGGCAGCACTTTGATGATTCCCTCTTCGAGCCAGTCGGCTCGTCCCGTCAGAATCTCTCTCGCGAGACGGTACACGGTCATGTCATCGTTACA
>JAICXS010000505.1 GCA_025934615.1 Nitrospiraceae bacterium | reverse complement strand
GTCGAGAAAGCGCACGAGCTTTACGAACGCGGGCACTGGGAAGAAGCTCTGTCAGAGCTCAAGGCTGCTATTGCCATCAATCCCTACAATGGCGAACTGGTGCCGATCTGGGTCGCAAATTACGTGCTCATCGATTACGGCACTGGCGCCATCATGAGCGTCCCCGGCCACGATGCGCGCGACTTCGAGTTTGCAAAGAAATACGCAATTCCGATCCGGCGCGTCATCGCTCCCGCCGATCCGACCGCCGAAGAAGCTGAGCTGCCGTATCTGTCTGAAGACGGCATACTCGTGAATTCCGGTGAATTCAACGGATTGAGTTGCCACGACGCGCAGAAGAAGCTGCAGGAAATTGCGGCCCGCAAGGGTTTTGGTGAGGCGACCGTTACGTATCGTCTCAAGGACTGGGGTGTGAGCCGCCAGCGGTACTGGGGCACGCCCATCCCCATAATCCATTGCGAGCGCGACGGCATCGTTCCAGTACCCGACGATCAGCTTGCCGTGCTGCTGCCCGAGAAGATTGAGATCACGCAACAGGGCGGCTCGCCACTTGGTCGCGTGTCTGACTTCGTCAATGTCACTTGTCCCAAGTGTGGAGGGCCTGCGAAGCGAGAAACCGACACCATGGACACCTTCGTCGACTCCAGTTGGTACTTCTACCGTTACACCGACGCGAAGAACGCCGCAGCGCCCTTCGACCCAGCTAAGGCTCAATACTGGTTTCCCATCGATCAGTACATCGGTGGAGTCGAGCACGCCATTCTGCACCTCATCTACTCCCGCTTCTGGACGAAGGTGATGCGCGATCTCGGGCTGATCACAAATGACGAGCCTGTAGCGCGGCTGTTCACGCAGGGAATGGTGATCAAGGATGGCGCGAAGATGTCGAAGTCGAAGGGCAATGTGGTCTCGCCCGACGACATGATTGCACGCTATGGCGCTGATGCTGCGCGCATGTACGCACTCTTCGCGGCACCGCCCGATCGTGATCTCGATTGGCAAGAGGATGGCGTTGCGGGTGTGAGCCGCTTCCTCGGCCGAGTGTGGCGCATCGTCACGCGTTATGCGCCGGTGGCCCGCCCGGGTGCTCAGTCCAAGGTCGAAAATCCGCAAGGCACAGCTCTGAGACTGCTCCGAAAGCTGCACCAGACCACCGCGAAAATCACGCAGGACTTTGAAGGACGCTGGCGTTTCAATACCTGCGTCGCCGCCATCATGGAACTGGTGAACGAGATTCAGGGGGCGGATGCGCAACTGGCCGCGGGAGAGATGCCGTCGCCGGTGATTTACGAATTGCTGCGGACTGTGGTCCTGCTCGTGGCTCCGTTCGCGCCTTATCTCGCGGCTGAATTGTGGGAAGAGCTCGGCGGCGATGGCGCAGTTCTTCGGCAGCCGTGGCCAAAGAGCGATCCTGGATTGGCGAAGGAAGACGAGATTGAAATTCCAGTACAGATCAACGGCAAGCTCGTCAGTCTCATACGGGTGCCTGCCGGTTCTGACGTAAGGGTAATGGAAGCGGCTGCCGTGGCCGAGGAAAAGGTGAAAGCACGAACCGCGGGCAAGACCGTGGCCAAGGTCATCGTTGTGCCAGGCCGGGCCGTGAATCTTGTCGTGAAGTAATTTCATTGGTGGTGAAGTGATCACACGGAGCAGAGCGGAGCAAATCAGGGGTACGCAAACGCTGGTCGACCAGATGGGATGGATGCTCAGGCGTCCGGCGATCGTAGCGGTCGAAGTTGGGTGGCGCTGGCTCTTCGGGATTCCGTTTCTGCTGGTTTGCTGGTCGCGTTTTCAGCACATCTTTACCGTGCTCACGCCGAAAGATTCGGGCTTGAGCAATATCGATCCGTCAAATCCATGGCTGGCTGCAGGGGCGTTCAGCCGCGCCGTTGCGCAATACGTGCCGCTGGTTGCGCATGAGCTGCGCTGGCTTGCACCGGCAGCGGCGCTGGTGTGGATCGTGATCTCGGCGCTCGGACGCAACCTGGCGCTGAAGAGCATGGATCGCAGTCTGCGGTTTCGACCGTTCTCTATGATGGCTTTGCAGACGGCATGGCTTGTGATGTTTGGCGGCATCTGCATCGGCAGTTTGGTATTGCTGCTCATCGGCGAATTGACAGGCGGGAATTGGGTCGAACGTCTGCGCCCCGTTTTGCTTCCGTGTGCCGTCTGCTTGCCCATCTTAACG
>JAICXS010000399.1 GCA_025934615.1 Nitrospiraceae bacterium | reverse complement strand
GCGACGAGGCGCAGGCGGCTGCCAAGAGCGCCGCATTAAGTATGGTTTCGCTCCACTGGAAAGGGACTTTGGAGCCTGCCGCCACGATCGGAACCCATACGAGGAGCAAGAACAATCCGATTTGAACTGCGGAGAGGATTGCTGCTAATCGCGCACAGCGATCGGCGAGCACCGAGACACCTGCCGCGATGAAGGCACCCCCCGTGAAATATGCCCAGAATGCATGTCCGGGTAGCCATTCAGGAATGAGCGATAGGGTGTCCTTCAAGTCGATGAAATGGGCCGTGCCGAAGAAGATCAACGAGAGGCCGTAAAGCACGTGCGCGATGCGCAGTCCATTATTGCCGGTGAGAAAGCTAAGATGTTGACGATCCCAATCAGCGGCGAACCAGGCATATAGCACCCAGGCAGCAGCCAATATGACCGCGAGTGGAAACACGGACCAGCAGGCTTCAAAAGGGGACTTAAGCAGAAAATTCGGCAAACGGAAAAGTAGCAACCAGAGTAAAAGAGTCGCGAGTAGCAAGCGCGCGGCAATGGCCGCCACGCGCGGAACAAGCAAACCAATGCCGGACACAATGGAGATCAGAGGACCGAGGTAAACGAAAACTCCCCGTCCGGGAATACTTGCGGGAACCGGATTCCACACCGGGACAAAATCGCGGTTTAGAAGACCCAAAATGCCGAGACCGATCATCGTGATCGGAAAAACCCAATGACCGCTGCCTGCAATCCGCATTGATGTGTTCTCCAGAGCTGGTTCAGTCTACCGATAGACCAACCGGTAGAGTACGGGAAATGCAGCCCCTCCCGGCAATAGCCGTTTGAACCGTACTCTCCCACTCATCTCGCGATGAAACCGCGAGATGAATGGCGCGCCGGCGCATTCTTTCGAATGCTGCGGATTCTATTTCTACTGACCGGGGATCATGAGGTGTGCGGTTGATGTTCCGGCGTTCATGACCCATACGCCGCCTTGCTTCCCGTCTTCGGGCAGGCCGAGTGATTGACCCGTGGCGCCCGGCATCGCGACGGTTATGTGCGTGCGCGTGTGTTCGGCATCGGGGCCGTTGACGTGATACCAAACGGAGCCATACTCCGGCTTCACGCGGGTGCCGTCTTTTTCAGCCGCTTCGAAAGCTGCCAGGCTTGCCTTCTTGTCTGGAATCGCTTCGAGCTTCAGGTTTTGCGTCACGCGGTCGAGGTTGGCAATGCTGGTGCACTCGACGGCGAACGGCTGCTGGCCGGGTTGGCCGGATCGATCATAACAAACGAGCCTGTTGGTGCCTTTCCTCAAGGTTTCATAAGTGAAGTCGGGCTTCCATTTGATAACTGTCGCATTGTCTCTGAGACGGGCCGGTGCGGCCTTAAGCGGGGTGTCGATGTCGGCGGAGCTTTGTGCGAAGGCCGCAGCAGAGATCATCGTCACGCCGAGTACAACGATTGTTTGCAGTTTCACTGTGTAACCTCCTGGGGAACAGGACAAAGTATACACAGGCAGTTATGTGCGGGATAAGGAGCTTCTTGTGGCTTGGCGAGGCTTTACGTGGGGAGCTCAATGATCAAGCCAATTGGTAATAGGAATTATCAAAGAGGCAGGCCTGGAAAAGGATTTGGGTCTTGGATGATCACTCTTGGGATCTTGATTGTCGTTGTTATTGCTGCGGTGTTATTTCTCCTTCTAAAGAGGCGTTGATCGCGCTGCTTTGGGAAGCAGCCATGCGCCGGAGCCAACATCATTCGCCGCTGAAAGGGTTCGACTCCTGTGGCTTCAGAGAGGTTGGATCGGTGGCGGGGGCCGCCTGCTCCGCGGTGTGTTGCGCGCTTGCTTCAGACCTCTGATCGAAGCTGCTGATGATCCGGTAGGGACTTCCGGGAAGCATGTGGTGTTCTTCAAGCGCAAGGCGGACACGGCGCCGGAATTCGCGGATGGGTCCATATTGCTTGGTCGCTAGTGTTTTGAACACAACGGGAAAGATAAGTTCGGAACCCTTGATGGCATCCACGCCGAGGATTTGCGGGTCGGAGATGAACAGCGATTTGAATTCGTCGCTGTTGCGTATGTCGGCGGCGATGCCAGCCAGGAGTCTTTGAACTTCGTCTGGGTTCGCAGAAAAGTCGACGCTGACGTTGACGGTGGCAACGGAAAAGCCGGCGCTCTGATTCGCTACGGTGGTGATCTGCGAATTTGGGATGACGTAGAGGGTGCCGTCGCCATCGCGGACAGTGGTTTTGCGGAGTGTCATTGATTCGACGACTCCGGTGAGACCTGCGAGCTTGACCGTGTCGCCCACGTTGAACTGGTCTTCAACGATGATGAGGACGCCGTTGAGCACGTCCTTAACGATGGTTTGGGCGGCAAGGCCAATAGCCACGCCGGCTATTCCGGCCGAGGCAAGCAGGGGGCCGAGATTGATATCGACGGCGGCGAGCGCTGAAAAGCCGGCAATGAGGCCAATCACGGTGAAGCCGGTGGCGCGAATGACTCCAGACAGGGTTTTTACTTGGGCAATGCGGAGTTCGTCGGCAGCATGGCGCTCGGCTACGCGGATCATGCGGACGGTGATGGCCCGCAGTAATCGCATGAGGATAAAGGCGATAATGAGGATGATGAGCAAGTGGGGAAGCTTGGAGCGGATGAATTCCTGGGAATCCTCGATCCACTCGTCGAGCACGCGGCCGAAGAAGCGGCCTTCAGCGAATAAGCCGGTCCGGGCGAGCATGAAAAGGGCGTTCACGACCATGCAAAATCTCCTCTAAATAGACTAGACTGTGCTGGAGGTCATCTCGGGCTCTAGACTCCGGACGCCTTCGGAGGTTTGCGATGAGAGAGGAACTTCGAAAAAGGTCAAACAGGGGAGCGAAGCACATGCATGGCAAGGTGAGATGGCTATGCACCATTAGCGCACTCTGTGTGTTGATGCTTTCAGTGTGGCTAGGGGAGCGCGGCACGTTTGCGCAGGACTCGCCGCTGCCTTCCACGTCGACAGGCCAGCTTGGCATCAGCCCGGAGGAGCCGGTAGCGCCACCGAAGCCGATCATTGTGAAAGTTCCTCAGCAGACTGCGACGAAAGCTGGAGATAAAGGACAGGCGGCAGAAGAACCCGCGAAAT
>JAICXS010000303.1 GCA_025934615.1 Nitrospiraceae bacterium | reverse complement strand
GATTGACCGGGAAGATATTCATGCGCTGGCTAGCGCGTTGGATGATATTTTGGATCTCGTCGAGGCGGTGGCCGACCGCTTTGTGGTCTTTAAGGTGACCAAGCCGACGGAGCCGTCATTGAAACTAGCCAATATTTTATATCAGTCATCCGTCGCCGTCGGCGCTGGAATCGACCGGCTCGGGCAGGCACATGCGGATGTGACGGAATGTTGCGTACTGGTGAATAGCTTAGAAAACGAAGCGGATCGCGTCACGCGCGATGCGATTTCCTATTTGTTCGAACACGAGAAAGACCCCATTGCCGTGATCAAGTGGAAAGAGATTTATGAAAACTTCGAAGAAGGAACCGACCGCTGTGAAGATGTGGCGAATATCTTGGAACGTATTGCCCTCAAGCATATATAGGCTGCTGAAAAAGACCTCCAACTGCGTTTTCGGATCGCCAAAATCCTCAACGTACCCCAAAGGGTATGCTTCCGGTTTTGACTTACCTGCGGCCTTGTTGGCGGACCTTTTTGAGCAGCCTACAGCGTCGCTCTCGTCGATAGTCGCATGATTCCAGAGCTTAGCGGTATGCTCTTGCTCGTCGTCGTCTTGGCGTTGCTGTTCGACTTTTCGAATGGATGGCACGACAGTGCGAACGCGATTGCCACTGTGGTGTCGACTCGTGTCTTGAGTCCGCTCCTTGCCGTGATGATGGCCGGCGTTCTCAATGTAGCGGGGGCCTTTATGTCCACGGCCGTGGCCAAGATGGTGGGATCGGGGATTGTCGATCCGGCGTCGGTGACACAAGCTGTCGTCGCCTCGGCGCTCGGCGGTGCGATCCTTTGGAATCTCTTTACACTGCTGCTGGGATTGCCGACCAGTTCTTCGCATGCGCTCATCGGAGGATTGGTTGGCGCCGGGCTCATGCATGGCGGATGGGCGGTCGTGAAAATCAGCGGCTTACGCTCGGTACTGGAAGCCATGGTGCTCTCGCCATTGCTCGGTTTCCTCATGGGACTCTCGCTGATGGTGCTTATCACGTGGACGTTCTTCAAAGTGGCCAGAAGCATCGCCACCCGGCTGTTCAGTCGGCTCCAATTGGTCTCCGCCGGCTTTATGGCCTTTAGTCACGGCGCAAACGATGCGCAAAAGGCCATGGGGATTATCACGTTGGCGCTCGTATCGGCGGGGCAGATTCCCTCTGCGGAAGTTCCCGGTTGGGTGATCACGCTGTGTGCCTTCGCCATGGGATTGGGAACGACGGTCGGAGGCTGGAAAATTGTCCGGACGCTCGGTATGGGCATCGTAAAGTTGGAGCCCGTGCATGGATTTGCCGCTGAAACCGGGGCGGCGGCTGTGCTTCTTGCGACGGCTCATATTGGACTGCCCGTCAGTACCACGCATACTATTACCTCCTCTGTCATGGGCGTCGGAGCCATTAAACGCTTTTCCGCCGTGCGGTGGGGTGTGACGGCGAGGATCTTATATGCGTGGATCTTTACCTTACCGGGAGCGGCATTGATCGGCGCAACACTCTATTGGCTCATCTCGGCAATGACCGGCCAGTAATCTCAATTACTTCTCTTCTCCACGGCAAGCGTCATCACGAATCGGGTGCCAGTCGGCTGATTCGGCTCCACCCAAATCTGACCGCCATGTCCTTCCACAATATGTTTCACAATCGCTAAGCCTAATCCCGTTCCGCCCAGTTCCCGTGATCGCGCTTTATCGACGCGATAGAAACGCTCAAAGACCCGCGGTCGATCAGCTTCGGGAATGCCGATACCGTTATCCGACACGGAAAGTTCGACCAGATCGCTCGGCGTGTCGGTCTGTATCGCATCGACATGACGGGCCGCAATGACAATCGTTCCGCCTTGGGGTGTGTATTTCACCGCGTTGTCCAAGAGGTTGGTGAGGACTTGGACCAACCGTTCTTCATCCCCGAGCACCGAAGGGAGCACATCCGGAAGCGAGACCGTAAGACGGTGGTTTTTTTTATCAAGGATGGGTTGAATCAAGGCCACCGTGCGTTCCACGACTGACCTAAGCGAGACGGGCTCTCGCTTAAACAGGACTTGTCCCGACTCAATTTGAGAGAGCTGAAGCAAATCGTCCAAGATGAGATTGAGCCGGTCGCTTTGCTTCAAAATGATGTGTAAAAAACGCAGCGCTTCGTCGGGGTGATCTTTGATGATGCCGTCCAAAAGCGCTTCGACGTAGCCTTTAATCGAGGTGAGCGGCGTTCGGAGTTCATGTGACACGTTGGCCACGAAGTCCTTTCGAACTTTTTCCAGACGGCGGATGGCGGTGACATCGTGAAAGACGAGGACGACGCATGCCTCATTTTCGAGGCGGCCCCCTGCAACCGACGCTTCAATGTGTAGGGTATGTCCACTGGGGACGGTCGTGACTTCTCCGCTCCGGCTTACTCGCGTCTCTAGGACTTCCGTGACGAGATCGTCGAGCTCCTGCAGCCGGATAACGTCCTGGTACGTTCGTCCCCGAGCGGTTCCACTCTGGATAAGGAGAATCCTTTCAAGCGCGGTATTGACTTGGAGTACCACGCCCCGGCAATCCAAGACCATGACGCCTTCGGCCATGGAGCTCAGCACGGCTAACAATTGCGCGCGGTCTTCCGTCACCTCGCGAATGATCGATTCCAACTGATCGGCCATATGATCGAGTGCGTTCCCTAACACACCGATCTCGTCTCGAGCCGTTGTCGCAATACGTTGCCGTAATGACCCGGCTGCCAGTTGGCGAGCGACGGTCGCCATGTCGGACAGCGGGCGCGTCAACCCTCGCGAGAGGACTACGCTGAGGACGGCAGCCATAGCCAGCGCGATTCCGAATGCCACACCCAAGGCATGTTCAAACTCACGAATGCGCGCGTCTAACGCGGTCATCGGAAGCGCCAGCCGAACAATGGCGATGAGGCGCTCATCGGAGGATCGGAGGGGGAGCGCAAGATAGAACATCCGTTTGCCGGTCGTGGCACTGAGTCGGATATTCGTTCCTCTCCCGCCGGCGAGGACCTGCGCGACTTCGGGACGGGCTCGATGATTGTCTAAATGCGTGACCGCGTCATTCGCCGTATCGCTATCGGCCAGCACGAGACCATCGGGTGCAATCACGGTCACGCGTGCTAGCGCATGGCTGCTGAGTGTTTTCACCATCGATTGGAGCTGGGGTGCCGAGAATGGAGGTGAATCGGTATCGATCAACGGCTGCAAGGACACGGCTGCAAGGGCAGTGCGGGACGTCAGCGTTTCTTCCAGGCGGGTCAGCTCAAGCCGTTCAATGGATTGAAGCGCCAACCACCCCGCTGCAAGCAGTCCCACAGTAATGGCGACGAGCGTGCTGAACGCAATTTTCCATCGGATCGGCAACGTCATACTTAAGTAACAAGTAGTTGAGGAATAGGTACTTGAGAAGTAGGTCGTTACGTACTGAATGACTCACTTACTTCATTACTGGGCTAGGGACCTTCGGCTATCCACGATCTTTCAATTTGTAGCCCAGCGATTTAATCGAGACAATGGCATCATTGAGCGAGGGTAATTTTTGTTTAAGCCGCCGGATATGGACATCCACTGTTCGTGTGGTGCCGTAATAATCATAGCCCCAGACAGCGTTCAGCAATGCATCTCGCGTCAGCACGCGGCCCGGATTACGCAGTAGATGTTCGAGGAGACCGAATTCTTTCGCCGTCAGCGAAATTTCAGCGCCGTCACTGATGACTTCATGGCGCGTGAGGTCCATGACGAGTCCCCCATACGTTAGGCGAGCGGGTCCTTCCTGCGCGCGCTCCAGCCGCCGAAAGAGCGCTTTCACACGTGCGACCAGCGCTTTAGGGCTGAACGGTTTCGTGACGTAGTCGTCCGCGCCGAGTTCCAGCCCGATGACGGTATCCGTTTCTTCTGCTTTGGCGGTCAGCATGATGATCGGAGTACGCGAGAGGCGAGAGTCGGCCCTGATTTGTTT
>JAICXS010000574.1 GCA_025934615.1 Nitrospiraceae bacterium | reverse complement strand
ATTCGAGAATCTGGTTGGATGCCACCGAAGAGAGGACAGGCAGCGATGGCGCACGCTCGAGGTACTGCGAAATCCAATCGACGGCTTTGCGTCCATCACGACGAAGTTGTTGGGCAGCGGCTTGAGAGCGATTGTTGGCGGATTCAGACATTCAGTATGAACAGCGGACAGGTCTTGATAGACACAGAGACGCCGCGATCCTGCGTCTCTATTAGGTAACTGGCAGTCTAGAAGCGGACTTTGAAATCAGGCTCTTTGTGTACATGGATACTATCGATGAATCGTACTTTGCCGGTGCTGCGCGTCATGACGAGCGATTGGGTGCGAATGCCGTCGCCAAAGAAGCGCACGCCACGCAGCAGGGAGCCATCCGTGACTCCGGTCGCAGCAAACACGATGTTTTCGCCTGGCGCCAAATCTTCGGCACGATAAATTCTCTTGAGGTCTCTGATTCCCATTTTGGCAACTCGTTGTTCGAGTTCCGGCTTATCGATGACGAGGCGCGCCAGGATTTCACCGTTCAGGCATCGCATAGCCGCCGCCGTAATTACGCCTTCCGGCGCGCCACCCGTCCCCATTACCGCATGTACACCGGTGCCGAGCACGGCTGCGGCAATTCCCGCCGAAAGATCGCCGTCTCCTATGAGCTTGATACGCGCTCCTGCAGTGCGAATCTCTTCAATCAACTGCTCGTGCCGAGGCCGATCGAGCACGATGATCACGAGATCTTTCACAGCACGATCAAGACTCTTCGCAATCATCTTCAAGTTGTACTTTACGGGCGCGTCAAGATCGATGCCGTCTTTGCAGGAAGGCCCAACCACGAGCTTTTCCATGTAGCAGTCGGGAGCGTGAAGCAATCCGCCGCGTTCGGATGCGGCCAGCACTGTTATCGCATTCGGCGCGCCGGTCGCGCACAGATTCGTGCCCTCGAGCGGATCAACAGCGATGTCTACCTCCGGCAGCTTGATGCCATCGTGCATCTTGGCGCCGACTTTTTCGCCGATATAAAGCATCGGCGCCTTGTCACGTTCGCCTTCGCCGATGACAATCGTGCCGTGCATCGGCACGGTATCCATCGTGCGACGCATAGCTTCGGTCGCGACTTGATCCGATTTGGGACGGTCTCCCATACCCATCGTCTTGGCCGACTCGATCGCGGCTTCCTCCACGATGCGGGTGAATTCGAGAGCAAGCTCGAATTCCATCTGTTGCGTGAGACCTTCGGCGGGAACGGGCTGGAGTTCGGTTTGCGGCATCCGGTTCCTCCTCTAGAAAGCTGTTTAGCTACTGAGGTTCTCGGCTTCTATGCTCGTCACAGCCGAAGCTCAGGGCTAAAACAGCCTATCATCCTCGTCGACTGCTGACCGAGATTTAGCAGCTTACTTAATGATTTGGGATTAGTGCGAAAGCTGTAAAGCCAAAATAGGGCTCACACCTGATAGCTCCAGAATTGATGCCTTTTTAGCCTTTCCTTGAACACGTTCCGACGTTTGGAGACATTTATGTCGTT
>JAICXS010000266.1 GCA_025934615.1 Nitrospiraceae bacterium | reverse complement strand
GTCCGTCGTTGTGAGTATCTCCACTCTTTGTACGTGTCATACAGGACACCGGCCAGTAACGGACTCCACGGAAAAAATCCGACGAGCAAGACCGGCACATAAAACAACATGGTCCCGCCCCATCCATAAAAAGGATTGAGGAAACGAGAAACCGTATGAGCTTGCACTTGAGCGCTGTATGTTGCCCCATGCAGCCACAGCATCGCCGCATAGTATGGAAGGGCCAAGGCCAAGAACGTCGTCACTCCCCCAAGAGGAAGCCCTTCGCGCCAGTAACGCCTCCACTGCTTCGTGACCGTCAAATAGGGAATGATGCCAAGGAGCGGAACCAGGAATCCCGGCGGCCCCTTGTCCAGCGTCCCGCAGGCCATTGCCACATAGCTGAGGAGTAGCCAATGGCGACGCGGGGCCTTACCGTTGAAACCCAACCAAAATGCATAGGCCGAGAGGGTCGTGAAAAACATGAGGACCATATCTGTCAAGGCCTGACGACCGAGGATAATGACTTCGATATTTAACAGGAGCATTAAGGCGCCAAACGCGCCGACCGTCGCGCCGCGGACACGCGCCAAAAACAAATACTGTAGGGTGACAAGTCCAATGCCGAATACGGCGGAGGGAAGGCGGGCCGTAAACTCGTTGGCGTCGAACGCCCAATAGGACGCGCTCATCAGCCAATAGAGTAACGCCGGCTTAATGAAACGTGGCTCGTAATTAAACGTGGGCGTAATCCAGTCGCCCGATTCCAGCATTTCGCGCCCCGCCTCGGCATTTCGTCCCTCATCGCGATCGGTGAGCGCGACCGATCCCAGTCCCGACAGAAAGAGGACACCGGCCAGTCCGATGATCAGCAACAGATGACCGACTTTCAGGGAATCGTTCATTCGGCTCGATGAGAAACAGGCGACGGGGAAGGATCGAGTGCTCGAGTGGGCGACACCGGGGTCGGATGAACCCGATATCGTAAGCAGCGAGTCTGCATCCAGCGCACGGCCATTAGGTCATAGAGGCTTTTGAAGAGACGGTTGCCGATGCCGAATTTGGCGACCCCATGCAGCCGCGGGTAATGGGGCACCGGCACTTCCGTGACGGTAAAGCCATGCATCAAGGCGAGAGCCGGGAAAAAGCGGTGCATCCCCTCGAAGAGCGGCAATCGCTCGATAACGGCCCGACGAAACATCATGAACCCGCACCCGGTATCATGCATGCCATCGTGTATGACGGCATTGCGGACAGCGTTGCCGATCCGTGATGAAATTTTGCGAACGAGATGATCGTTTCTGACGGCGCGCCGGCCGCAGACCAGATCGTATGTCGCCAGATGCGGCAGGAGCGTCGCAATGTCCGCGGGTTTGGTTTGAAGGTCGCCATCCATAATGATGATGGCCTCCCCTCGCGCCTGCTTGAATCCGGCGTCCAGCGCCGCCGTCTTGCCGTAATTTTTGTCGAAGTGGAGCACACGAACGGGATCGTGTTGCTTGGCAAGTTGGTCGAGTACCGGGGAACTGCCATCCTCGCTGCCGTCGTCGACAAAGAGAATTTCAAAGGGGGCCGTCTGTGATTCGTGACGTGACTGGAGGACCTGGAGCAATTGATCGGTGAGGGGGGCAAGGTTATCCCGCTCATCCTTAATAGGAATGATGACCGATGCCCAGAGCCGATTCGCACCCGTCGCCGACACAGCAGCTCCTTGCGTTGACACAATATGGAAATAGAGCGGACGGCTGAATTGGCATGATCCTACTGAAGAAGAAGAGGTGGTGTCAAAGCGGGTGTCGAACCAAACAGGAAGCAAAAGCACCGAGCCGTTTACAGGAAGTCCGTGGATCCGCGCTGCCGACACGCTCTCGGGCGGTCACTCCTTTGGGTGTAGCGCCAGTACCGCGTATAGGGTCATGGACGCGATCAGCAATGTCCCACTCACGTACAGAGACAGGTCCGTATTCCGTTCAAGTAATTCGATCAATAGGCGCGTACCCGCTACGGCAACCAATGTCCCTAAGATGAGCCGCTTCGCCATCGCTCGCTCGCGTTCGACCGGCGAACGATCGTTTGCGGCGGGATCGAGATACGTACGGAAATTGCGAAACGCGACGACTCCGGCGATACCGGGTAGCGGGATCAGCAGTAGGAGCTCGATGCAGTGGAGTAATCCGGACAGCAGTTCCTGAAAATTATCGTGCGTCAGGACGAAGAGATACCGCCACACGAATTGGCCTGTCCGGTATGCCAACCAAATCGACACGGCACTCCCACCCCAGACGACGGGCCACACGAGCAGGAGGACGGCATAATGTGGAATCGCGGCAATCCACCGGCTGAATGCCTCGACCTGTGGACTGGACGGGCGGTCATCGCTCGCCACGTCTATGTCCTGATCGGAAACCGTCCGCGGTTCTGTACTTTAGCGCATGGGGCATCGCTCAGCACGACCATGAGGTTCGCTTAAATCTCTTCGCGGTCGGGTCCTTTCTCGATTTGCTCGATGACCTCCGCCTTTCGCTGACACTCGACACACCGCCTGGCAAAAGGCATGGCTTTCAGGCGCTCAGGGCTGATCCCGCGTCCGCAATCTTCGCACGTGCCGTATGTCCCGTCCTGCAGGCGATGCAATGCGTCATCGATTTGGTTCCGCATGCGGTTTTTGACTTCCAGAATAGAAATCTGCTGTTCGCCGGTCGAATCTTGCAGCGACATATCGCCGGTATCCGCTACGGATTGTTCTCGCTGTAGAAGCTGATCGCTTCGATGCCGTGCGAGAAGTTCATCGATCTCCCGTGTTAAGACCTGCCGCCGCTCGAGGAGCATTGTCTTGAGGGCGGCGTTCCGGTCATCCTGCATAAGATTATTCCCCGACGGGCCCGTGGACCTTGTGCGATCGACTTGGTTTCCGTTCATCATGTCCCCCTAGATAGTGAGCTTACTGTACGGCCCGTTCCCTGACGGTCCTATCGGCCTAACCGGCACTCCCGGTGCAGGGTCAGGTGAAGCAATGCCCGGCGTAATGCGCTTACGCAGAATTAATTTATCTTTTCCTTCGCGGCAAGCCTATCAGGAGGCGTCCGATGGCGATGATCCCGATACGCTTCTAGGCTGTGGAGGACAAATGAAAGGAGATACTCCATGGCCGAATCCAAGAAAGGGACTCAAAAACAACCGGTGGGACGCTTTTCCCTTTGTAGAATAAAAACAATAATCAGAAGCGCATTCTTCCTTGAGGAAAGACTAAAGAGTAAAAAGAAACATCTCGATGAGACGAACGGTTTCAAGATTGGGAGTCAAGAGTTGGAAAAGCATCGCTCACGGGCCGGATTGATCTCTTCCAGCAAGGAGACCACGTAAAGAAGACAACGGCCGTAGGGCGAGGGAACCGGAAGGCAAAGTCATCCCCGCCGAAATCTCAGACAGCCGCCGGTACGGGCCAACTGCGCTCCAGGCACCGCTTACCGTCCCACGTTTTCACGACTCTGTGGAGTTGGATCGTACTCGCGGTTCGACTGCTCCATGGCAGCCACCACCAGCGTCACGACAAGAAACAGCAGTGAGAAATAGAACGCGATCCGAAATGTGCCGATGTACGGCGAATTGAAATAGCCGAATCCGTACAGAGCCGTTATCATCACAATGAAGGCAAGGAGTATTCCAACAATCATCATGGTCAGTCTCCCTTGTCGACCTTCTCCATTCCTGTCGACAGTTCATCATCTATAGTGAACTGTATCTATAGTGGCATTTCTAATATGGGGCGATGCCCTTGTAGTGTCGATGAAATACGAATCAACAGGTCATTCTAGCCGTGATACCTATGGCCGCCTAGTCGCGCCTGTCCGACATCCAATGACGCACACCGGCTCCAGCAACCGATGAATCGCATGGCTAATTTACGTTGAGATAGATTCGAAGCCTGCTACAATGCGCGATGCTATTTCGGCGAGCGTATCCACGGCTTGAAAAAACATGAAACCACGGATGGCCGAACGGTTTTCGCATCGTACTCGTGTTTCGTTTTCGGGTATCGGGATTGAGATCAAAGGAGAGGGAACGCTCTCCGACCTCTCGAAGACCGGATGCCGCATAGAAAGTGACACCCGTCCACCGGAAGGGACCGAATTGAAGCTTGAAATTTTTCTATCCGACTACGCATGGCCGATGAGAATCGATCGAGCGGTGGTGCGGTGGACCAAGGGCCGTGCGTTTGGCCTCGAGCTGGTGAGTCTGCAATCCGCCCAACGGGACCGGCTGACGCGAATCATCATGAAATTTAAGCAGGACGTCGGTCATTAGG
>JAICXS010000113.1 GCA_025934615.1 Nitrospiraceae bacterium | reverse complement strand
CCACTGGGGACAGACGTATCCGCGGCATTATACCGGCTGCGCCGATCGTGGACAATGCAACCATCGACGACCTCACGGTGCAAACTATAGGCGCTTGATGCTCCGCCTCCGCTGATGCTCTTTATGACTGTCCATTCCTCTGTTGACATTAATCCATTTTGTTATAGTTCCATGGCACATACCACTAGGTACAACGCGTCCCACTGGAACGGTTGGGAGAATCCCATGGAGCGACGAAACCACGCCCGCATTGCTCGTGGGAGTTTTTGCAGCACATTCCTGTGACTTTTTGTGGTCGCCAACGGCACAGGGACTCTGTAGGATCTGTCCACAGAAGGACGTAAAATCGAAAGCCGCAGTACTCCGTCACTTGGCGCTTCCATCACCCTACAAATCGCTCTCTCGTATAAAACCGCCTCGGTGAAGATTGATGCCGCGATTGTCGGTTGGGCGATCAAGGATCAATACTATTTTGGGCGCTAGAGTTTTATAGACGAGGAGTGGCTTAGGTGACTTGCCGTATATCACCACATCAGTACAGCAGCCTTTGATTCCATAACATGCCGATGAACGGTGGGCGAGGCGCTGCCGCCCTCATAAGCTAGCTCATTGCCGGAAATGCTATCCGTTGTTCTATGAACTGTCCTATAGGCCAAAGGTTACAATGGCAGGATATGCAGAAGCCATTGATTTATTTGGTGAGCCGGCTGGGACTCGAACCCAGGGCCCTCGCCTTAAAAGGGCGATGCTCTACCGACTGAGCTACCGGCTCACCGAGTGGGAAGGCTGGCACTAATTGGCGGACGTGTCACTCTCTTCACCGGCTCAAATGTGAGGTCTCAGCGTTTGGTTGCAGTCGTTGCTTTGCGTTTCGGCTCCAGCGGATTTCGTAGAATGATCGTCTCCTGACGTTTGGACCCCGTTGATATCATATCGATTCGGCACTCGGCCAGCTCTTCAATCCGCTTCAAATACCGCTTGGCCTCACGAGGCAACTTCGCATAGGACGTTGCGCCCGTGGTGGAAACGGTCCAACCACGCATGGCTTCGTAAACCGGCTCGCACGACGTTAAGGCATCCAGATCGGCCGGCATGTCTCGATAGATTTTCCCGCCATACCGATACCCCGTGCACAGTTTCAATTCTTTGCATCCGTCCAACACATCGAGCTTGGTCACCGCCAATGAGGTGAGCCCATTGACCCGTGTCGCATAGCGTACCGCCACCCCGTCAAACCACCCGCAACGCCGAGCGCGGCCGGTCGTCGCGCCGAATTCTTTGCCGCGCTCTTGCAACCCGGCGCCGATGGCGTCAGTCAATTCCGTGGGAAATGGCCCACTGCCCACACGGGTCGTATATGCTTTGGCGATGCCCAAGACACCGTCGATCACGGTGGGTCCGACGCCTGTACCCGTGCAGGCCCCGCCGGCCGTGGAACTCGAGGACGTCACATAAGGATAGGTCCCCAGATCGACGTCCAAGTGAGTGCCCTGCGCGCCTTCAAAGAGGATGTTATGGCCTCGTTGAATCGCCTTGCTGAGCATGATGGAGGTATCGGCAATGTGGTCCTTCAACCGATCGGCATAAATCATGTACTGCTGGAATACCTTTTCCAATTCGATTTTCTCGACATGGTACAAGCGTTCAAGAAACCAGTTGATCTCGACCAGGTTCTCGTGGAGCTTTCTGCGGAACAGAGTCGGATTGAGCAGGTCTCCCACCCGAATACCGATGCGCGACATCTTATCGGCGTACGAAGGGCCGATCCCTCGGCCTGTGGTGCCAATCCGACGAGAGCCCTTGGATTGCTCGTTCGCCTTTTCAATGGCCTTGTGATAGGGCAAAATCAAATGTGCCCGCCCGCTCACCGCAAAATTGCTGCCGATCCGTATTCCCTTGCCTTGCAAATGATCGAGTTCTTCGATGAGGGCAGCCGGGTCGATGACGACGCCGTTTCCAATAAGACACAACGTGCCGCGGTAGAGAATGCCGGACGGAATGAGGTGGAATACAAACGTGCCTCGATTGTTGATAACCGTATGCCCGGCATTCGATCCGCCCTGATAACGCACGACGACATCGGCTTCACGAGCCAGAATGTCGACTATCTTGCCTTTGCCTTCATCCCCCCATTGGGTGCCGATAATCACGAGATTCGGCATGGCCTACTTGCCTTTCTCAACGAATCATACAAAAAAAGAGCCCTGACCAAAATGAGCCAGAGCTAAATCAACCTCATAGTAGGGAGGCCATACCGGCTTTGTCAAGCTTACGTGGCAATGTCCTTAATGTCTCAGGAATGGAACGATTATCTTGTCCATAACGGCATGGTCACACCTCTCGGAGAATATCCACATCAGTCGGCCACGGGTCCCCATAGGCACATTGTCTGTCTGCGACATGATTGCTAGAATGCCCCATGCCCGAGAGCCATAGCCGTCCGCACTCGCCACCACCTTCATCCGTTCTAACCAATCCGAACAGTCCGATGCTTGTCGATGTCGCCCTCCCGCGCCATTTCTATCGCGTCTTCACCTACCTCGTGCCGGCACATTTGCAATCCCTCATTCGCATCGGCAGCCGGGTCCGAGTTCCCTTCGGACACGCGACGCTCCACGGCATGGTCGTCGAACTTCGACCGCCGTCCAATTCCGCTCTGGACGCCGGGGATCGCAGCCTACCTTCGCCGCCAATCCGACTACGTGAGATCGACGCCATCGTGGACGATGCTGCCCTTGAGACGCCGGCGGAGCTCATGACGCTGAGCCGGCTTGTCTCGGAGTATTACCTGGCGCCGTGGGGGCAATGCATTCGATTGATTCTTCCCGCTCAGCCGTCCGTCAAGCATCCCGCCCGCTTTCACTTAACGGAGATCGGACGAGAGTGGCTTGAGAAGGCAGACAACCTGCACCGGATTTCTCCAACTTGCCAAACTCTTTTGGCTCGCTTGCACCGGCGTCCAAAGGGACTGACCATCGCCACACTGCGGCATGGCGCGCCCACCTCCCTGGCCGGCGATCTTTCAATGTTGAAACGACGCAAGTTGATCCGCGAGACGGCAGGGCAAATAGAACCATCGGGCCAACGTGTTCGATTAAGACTGCCGCGTCAGTCGAGCGATTCAAGAGCTGCCGCAATATGTACCGATCAACCGGCGGCGTGGCGCCCACAATCTACGAGTGAAGCGACGTGCCGTGAAAATATCCTCACCGCGATCAACACGGGCCGTCCGGCCCGCTTCTTACTGCACGCGCCGGCTCAACACCGGATATCTCTTGTATTCGAGGCCGCCGAAGCGGTCTTGCGACTACAGCGCCGGGTGATCCTCATCACGCCGGAGATCTCGAAAGCCGAGGCATTGGCATCGGCGGCCAAGACACGATGGGGCGATCGAGTTGAATTGTTCCATAGTGGTCTACCGGCAGCCGTTCGATACGAGCGCTGGCATCGCCTGCAATCAGGCTCGATTGAAGTGGTGGTGGGGACCCGATCTGCAATCTTCGCACCGATATCATCCATTGGATTGATCGCTATCGATGAGGAAGAGAGTCCTTCCATGAAAGAAGAAACTGAACCGCGCTACCATGCACGAGACGTCGCCTGGATGAGGGCTCAACGGGGCGCAGCCGTCGTGCTGCTTGGCTCCGCCCATCCTTCCTTAGAAACCATGCACATGGTCGGCGTCGGCATCTCCGAACACTCTCACGTGGCGGAAACCGCTGTCGGCGCAATGACAGCTTGCAATCAAGGGCACGCTCTGAAGATCCATCTCGTGAATCTTCGAGAAACGCCCTATGGCACCGTGTTGTCTGATTCAATGGTTGCCGGGATGAGAATCGCCTTGGAAACGCGGGCGGGAATCATTCTATTTCTCAATCGCAAAGGCTTCGCCTCGGCACTCGTCTGCCGAGAGTGCGGTCACACCCCGCTCTGTCCCCAGTGCAGTATCGCGCTCACATTTTACAAGCAGAGAGGTCGGCTTGCCTGCCATTATTGCGGCACGTCGCGCTCGTTACCCGATACTTGCCTTACTTGCCAAGCGTCTCGGCTCCAACCAAGTGGGATAGGCACGGAGGCGGTTGAAGAATGGACCAGCCGCCTATTTCCTGATGCCAAAATTGCACGGATGGATAGCACCGCGTCTTCCCGCTCGGCGCACGCGTCGGTTCGACGAAAATTTATCACCGGCGACCTCGATGTGCTGATCGGCACACAGATGTTATGCCAAGGCGAACCGTCACTCTCCGCTGGATTTGTCGGTCTCGTTCAGGCCGATGCAGGGTTGCACATGCCGGATTTTCGTGCGAGTGAGCACACGTACCATACGCTGATGGATGCGATCGCGTTGGCGCGGTCCCACACGCATGACGCACAAGTCGTGCTCCAGACCTTGCTTCCGACCCACTACGTCATACAAGCCGTGGCGACTCAGGATCCTGCGCTATTCTACAAACAGGAGCTAGCCTTTCGCCAAGCCTTAGCCTATCCTCCGTTTACGCGCTTGATCAGTTTGTGCGTCTCCGGGAGAGACTTCGATCGAACGAGACGGGCGGCTGGTCACTGGGCGGAGCAATTAACGAAGACGAGCCCACAGCTCACCATCTGGGGTCCGATCCCTTCGGCTGTCGCGAAGCTGCGAGACAGACATCGCTGGCAAATTATCGTGAAATCAAGTGAGACAGAAATACCGCGACGATCCGTGCAGCTTACATTGACCGGCCTAGAAACGGACAGACAGTGGAGTGGAATAAAGTTCGAAGTGGACGTCGATCCTATCACCACACTCTAACGAGCTTGGCCCCCTTTCCGCACTGTCCTGTCTTCGGGTGCAACATTCTGATCGGCACGCACAAACTTCTTGAAGAGGCCATAGGAAAAGGTCAGCCAAAAGATCGACGAGAACAAACCGAACAGCATAGCCGTCAAGATTGAGACCATCTCTCCCTCGGTCGGCTCCCGATCGGCAAGCTTACCCTGAATCATGGTCATCACCGCGAAGGCCAGGCTTTCCACTCCCAGCAACGCCGTCGCCCACGCCCACACCGCCGCAACCGAAGCGCTTGCCCACGATAAGAGCGCTCCCAGAGCCAGTGCCACGGCAACCAAGGCTAGGACCGGCGCTTCGCCCCACACAAGCCATAAACCGAAGGTAGCGACCAGACTTCCAAGAGCGGCATTCAGTTGAAACGACCAAGTCCCCATCTCCGATCTCCTCTTGTGAGGCCGGCAGTGTGAAGCGTCATCCCATTGGAAGTCAATTACTGTAACAAAACCCCAACAAGTTTGGTGACACGCCATACGATCACTTGTTTCTAGTGACAACGTTATGACGTAGGGTGATAAAGTTTATCGATAGTATTACTTAATTTATATTGAGAAGTAAGTACGCATAGAGCTGACTGAGAGGATCAATCAGTATCCACATGAATAGGGTGCACGGCTGTTGCGCTCTATTGCTTTTGAATCGTTCGCGGGATAGCTGTCTTTCTTTCTCTACATTCTCAATGGCATTGATCGCATTCACATTCCGATGCCTTTCCAGGCTTGTCTCGCTTTCTGGGATGGGACCGGTTCATGACGACGGGAACTTAACGATAGATTCTGCGTCCTAGAGGATAATCCACGAGATCAAGGTTGAAGATGCCCCCGCAATTAACGCACGACTGCTCTTTCTTTGAACAACAGGTGGTCGGGGTGGTGGATCAGCTATTCGGGGCAGCGTTACGCTTAGAGAAAAACCGAGAGGATGCTGAAGATTTGGTCATGGAGACCATTGTGAAAGCCTGGAATCGTCGGCGCTCACTCAAGCGACGACACCACTTCAAAGCTTGGATCTTTCGCATTCTCACTAACACCTTTCTCAGCCATTGTCGAAAGCGGGCGTCGCGACCCGTGACGCAACCATGGCCCGATCAGGCCGAGCCGGAATTCTCCTTGTTCGAACGGCTACATCAACCATTTCTCTTATGGTGGAGTAATCCGGAACGGGAATTTGTGAACAAGCTGCTACGGGAGGATCTTGAAAAAGCCATTGATGGCTTGCCGGAAATTTTTCGCTTAGTCGTTGTGCTTTCAGATGTTGAAGGATTGTCCTATGAGGACATTGCACGCAGTCTTAGGATCCCAGTCGGAACGGTCCGGTCACGGCTCTCGCGAGGGCGGAGCCTGTTACAGAAAATGTTATGGCAACACGCACAAGAGGCAGGGTTGAACACCAAAAGGTCACGCACGCAGCCATGAAGAGCATACGAGCCATAGGCTGTCGAGAAGCCCTGGAGCATCTGTTCAGTTACTTAGATGACCAGATACGTGTCATGAAGCGACGAGAGCTGGAGCAACACCTCACGCGCTGCCCAGCGTGTTCGGCACGACTGAACTTCGAGCAGGAACTGAAAGCAAGGCTGCGACAGGTTGGGCAGCCGCCCATTCCCAAGTCGTTCGTCAAGCGAATTAAGCGACTGCTTCAAGACCTGAAGCCTGAATGAGATTTGGTACACGACAGCTCCGGAAAACCGACTTTTTTGTCGCAGTTCCATCAAAAGTGTCTGATGTGAAATGAGATAT
>JAICXS010000076.1 GCA_025934615.1 Nitrospiraceae bacterium | reverse complement strand
CGTGGCTTGCCGTCCACGTACACACGATAGTCTTGCTCAAGGTCGAACGGGCGAAAGGGACGTCCGGTCCGGATCGAATAGTTCTGTAGAAATTCATTGAACAGGCGTTGCCATGCGCTCGCATGCACCCGGGCCGTCTTGGTTACGACGCCATCCAAATCGAACAAAGCGGCGCTGAAGTGTGTCCAGTCCAGGGTCGTCTTTCCATCCTGGACGACCACGCCCTTGGCGATTGGCGACGTATCCGTCATGGCGGTGAGTGTGAAATGACTGGGTGCTGAAAGGCTATCAGTCGAAGAAGAGTCCCTACGTAAGTTTTATTTCCCTATATTCGAAGCGCGGGAGACACGTGAGACGGTACTCGTTAATTGTAAGGCAAACAAGTTCCAGAACCTATCTTCCTCGTCGCCTTCCCGCATGACCGGATTGCGATTCTCGAATAACGAGGAACGTCTCCCTACGTCAGTGACTTGAGGTCGATAACGAACCGGTAGCGGACGTCGCCCTTGAGCATGCGCTCATAGGCAGCATCGATCTCTTGAACGGCAATGACCTCGACATCGGACACGATATGGTGTAGAGCGCAGAAGTCGAGCATCTCTTGAGTTTCCCGAATGCCGCCGATGAGCGATCCGGCCAGCCGGCGTCGGCGCATGATCAGTGGGAAGGCGCTCAGGGGGGCCGGCTGGTCGGGAGCACCGACAAGAATCATCGTGCCGTCGGTCTTGAGCAATTCGAGGTAGGCGCTATAGTCGTGTACGGCCGACACGGTATCGAGAATGACATCATAATATCGGTTCAGTTTTGAGAAAGTCTCGGGCGTTGACGTGTTGGCGAAAGCCGCAGCGCCCAGCCGCTTGGCATCGTCACGTTTATGTTCCGAGTGACTGAAGGCGGTGACCTCCGCGCCAAATGCCGCTCCAAACTTGATGGCCATATGTCCTAGACCGCCGAGTCCGACGACCCCCAGCCGGTGCCCTTTGCCGACGTTCCAATGGTGAAGCGGGGAATAGGTCGTGATGCCGGCGCACAGCAGCGGCGCCGCCTGTTCAAGGGGCAGCCGCTCAGGAATTCGCAAGACGTAACGGGCATCGACGACAATCTGATTGGAATAGCCGCCATAGGTCGGCGTGTGCCCGTCCCTCTCCGTACTGTTGTAGGTCCACGTGCACTGCGCCTCACAATATTGCTCCAGTCCGTTACGGCACGAGCTGCATTCCCGACAGGAGTCGACAAAGCAACCGACGCCGACCCTCTGACCAACCGCAAAGGCCGTCACGGCCGACCCCATCTGGTTCACCGTTCCCACAATTTCATGACCGGGGACCAAGGGGAACCGGGAGCCACCCCATTCATCTCTCACTTGATGCAAATCCGAGTGGCAGATGCCGCAGTACTGAATCTGAATACGCACATCGGAAGGTCCGACCTCTCGCCTGGAAAAATTGAAGGGCTGCATCGGCGAGCCCGCTGCCATCGCGGCATATCCACGTGTGGGGAGCATGATGTCCTTTACTATGAGTCGATGGTTTGAAAACTTTACTCGATCAGAATGTTGTCGTAATCGACGCCGGATGGAGCCGGTGGATAGTGTAGTTTCATCGCGTGCAGTGCCGTGACCACCGTCTCGGCCACCACCACATTGCGATACCATTTATAGTCCGCCGGAACGATATACCACGGTGCGTGCTTTGTGCTGGTCGCTGAAATAGCGTCCTCATACACATCGATATAGGTCGACCATAGTTTTCGCTCGGTCAAATCGGTGGGATTGAACTTCCAGCGTTTCTCGGGATTCTGAATGCGCGCCTCAAGCCGCTTGCGCTGTTCGTCTTTCGAAATGTGGAGAAAGAATTTCAGCACGGTCGTACCATTCTGTTGCAGCAATCGCTCGAAGTCGTTGATCTGACCGAAACGTTGTGTCGCCATCTTGTCCGAGATCATGCCGTGGACACGCGTAATCAACACATCCTCGTAATGCGAACGATTGAAGAGGCCGATATATCCTCTTGGCGGCGTTTGTTGGTGGACTCGCCATAGAAAATCGTGGCTGAGTTCCTGTGGAGAGGGAACCTTAAAGGACGTGACACGGCAGCCCTGCGGGTTGACGCCGGACATCACATGCTTGATCGTCCCGTCCTTTCCCGACGTATCCATCCCTTGGAGCACGATCAAGAGCGCCCGTTCGCCGTTTGCATAGAGTCGTTCCTGGAGCGTGGCAAGTTTTTCAAGCAGTTCTTCAGTTCTCGCCTGCGCCTGATCTTTTCCATCCTTCTTGCGGTCGTACGCACCCGTGTCATCCGCCGGAAGATTATTTAGTTTCACCCTCGATTCGGGATCGACGCGATGCGCATTCATAGTCGGCTCGTTTTTATGACTGATGAGAGTCAGCGATACATTACTTGGAAGACGGGGACGAGAGCAATAAGAAGAAGGGAGCCCATACGTCAGTCAGAGGAGAAGCGTTCTGTCTTGAGCCGTGCGTGGGGGCTGTTTCGGTGGGATAGCGCGGGCCTCGAAATTTCGATCAACCACTTCGGTCTCATACGGCCGAAGTCCGTTCGTCGATGTGTGCGAAGGGCTTGTTTTGGGTCGAGCACCACCGCACCACGCGGGCCGCGCCAAAACACTACCCAATGCCAAAAAGACCGACTGCGCTGCATGCGCCATTTAATCGCAAGAAGCGCGAGATCCGGCAATGCCTTCCAGGAGGGAAAAGGCTGTGCTCTATCGGAGGCCCGAATACCGTAATGACGAAGAAGCGTGCGGACGTAAGCCGTATCCGACCAGAGCCGTTCATCCTCCGTCGAAATGCCGAATTGCTTAGCCGCGTGCTGCACGTCCTTGTATGTAACTCTGGCAAGCATGGCCACGCACGCGAGACCGCATCCGGTGGGCTGTTGCTGGATCACTGGTTGCATCGCGTCGAAAGTAGGATGAGTCCGGACCGCTGCTCCCCACTGAGCATTCAGAACGATCAAGGATTATAGTCGTCATGCCGGAGAGGTTCCATCCGTCCCACCCGGAACATGAAAGTGAACATAGATGATACTGCTACCATGAGGCAGTCTTCTGTTATTCTCTCCCCATTTCTCGGACACTTCCTTGGCGGTAAAGACGACAGCAAATCGGCATGGCAGTTCCTTACACTGATAGGGAAAGGAGGAATGCTATGCCACTATTATCATTCAGCAGCGATGCCTCAGAAGACATGAACATCGTTGAGCTGCTTCGCAAAGACCACGAGAAGGTCAAGATGTTGTTCCGCGAATTTGAATCGGCTGGGGACCAGAAACTGAATATCGTGCGCCAAGCGATTTCCGAACTGGAGCTCCATGCCGCGGCGGAGGAAAAGGTCTTTTACCCTGCTGTGCTGGCAGACTGGCCGGACGCGGCAGCAAGCATCAATGAGTCATTTGAAGAGCACCATGTCATGAAACTGCTGATCGGCGAGCTGAAAGACATGTCGCACGAGGACGAGCGGTTCGACGCCAAGTTTACCGTGCTGGCAGAGAATGTTAAACATCACGTCAAGGAAGAGGAAGCCGAGTTGTTTGCCAAAGCGCGCACGGGCCGCCTCGATCTGGTCGATCTCGGACGGCGACTCACGGAAGCCAAGTCATCATTTCAGTCCGAACAGAAAGAGAAGAAGAAGAAAGCCCGGTCCAACAAAAAGCCGACCGCACGCGGAGCGGCATTCAAAAAGCAGCCGGCTAGAAAACCGAAGAAACGTACAGCGGCATAACGCTTCCAGGGAGGGCCGTGCTTTTGTGATTTCATGCCTGAACGCTCCAGGCATGCGAATGGCTGGATCGAGTTGATCTTCTGTGAAGAAAGATGGTAATTTCGGCCCAACCGCATGCCCGTGGGCCATTTCAAGACGTTGTTCGATTTCCGAGCGCCCTGGGCGCGCGTGTGTTTTGTTGCTTCCTGCCTGACTGCGGCCGCCATATATGGCCCGATCATTGCCTTTCACCGCTCCTTTCACCTGCGAGACTTCGATGTGCATCGTGAGGTGGGACGGCGGTTTGTTTCGGGAGAGTATTTATATGACGGCGGTCTCTGCTATCCCTACATGCCGGCCGCGGCCATGTATTTTTCTCCGCTGGCCTTGATCGACCGGAATACGGGGCTTGCCCTTCGGTATGCGGTCGCGGTCATCTGCCTGTGTGTAACGTTGGGTCTGTTGTTCCGTATGGCCCGTGTGCACTTCGAGCGATTGAACACGGCAAGTCTGACGGTCGGCGCCCTGACGATTCTGCTGGCCTTCCAGTTTGTGCTCCAAGATCTCGATGATGGCGGCCCGCATCTGATTCTGTTGCTCATGCTGACGGCCGGCATCTATGCAGCCTCGCGTCAGCGTGACGTGGCGGCAGGACTGTGGTTCGGACTCGCTATTGCCTTGAAGATTACCCCCGCGCTCTTCGTGCTGTTCTTCCTCTGGAAGCGTCGGTGGCGTTTGGCCGGCTGTACTGTAGTGGCGGCTCTTATTTGGATCGTGCTGCCTGCGACATGGATGGGACCCTCGAATTGGTGGAATCACCAAACAGAATGGGCCGCCAATGCCGGGCTTTCGCTGACCGATCGGCATACAGGCATTGCGGAGGAGAATGAGCAGCGTGTTCGGAATCAAAGCCTTCGCCCGTCGCTGATGCGCTATTTAGTGAACTATCCGGAGAACCATCCGGTCCGGCGAGATGATCCGGGGTTTACGCCGATTCTCAATATGCCGCCACGGGTCGCGCAGCTTGTCGTCCTGATCGCAACGGTTGGACTGATGGGTTTCTTCGCGTGGGTCACCCGGAAGCCGTGGCACGGACCGACGGATCCGGATTGGTTACGCCAGTGTGCGGCGATGTTCATTCTGGTGTTGCTGCTCTCGCCCATTACGTGGCAGCAGCATCTGGTCTGGCTTATTCCGGCTCTCTATATCGTGGTCACCGACGTCATCGTGGGCGGCCGCGTCAGCCTGGCACAGGCCGCTGCCTTCGGCGGCTATATCGTGCTCACGATGGTCCTCAATTATGAAGTACTTGGAAAGCAACGATTTGCCATGGTCCTGAGTTATCATCCTTTCGCGATTGCCATGCTGTTGGTACTTGGGCTGCTGTTGATCCGTTTTCGCAAGGATTCGACGTTAGAATGGGCGGCGGGTGGCGTCCATAGATCAACCCTTCAACAGGAGTAGGAAGCTGCGCATGAGAGCCGTCGTCGTCATTCCGACCTATAACGAACGCGAGAACGTTCGCGGTCTGGTGGAGCGAATTCTTCACTTGCCCGGTGAGCCGGTCGATCTCTTTTTCATCGATGATAACTCTCCCGACGGAACGGGCCGGATGCTGGATGATTTGAGTGCACGTGAACCGCGCCTGAAAGTGTTGCATCGTCCCGGAAAAATGGGATTGGGCTCGGCTTACCGGGAAGCCTATCGAGCTTTACTAAAGCAGCCCTATGATTGTTTCATCCCGATGGACGCCGATCTTTCCCATTGTCCGGAGATGATCCCCACATTGCTGAACGCCTCGACTGACGCACATTTAGTGATCGGCAGTCGATACTGCCCGGGTGGCGGCTCCAAAAACTGGTCGCTGGTTCGCCGAACCCTTAGTTTCACCGCCAATCATCTGTGCCGAGTGCTGCTGGGCCTCAAGAGCAAAGATTCGACGGCGGGATTTCGCTGTTATCGGCGAGAACTGCTTGTGGCGTTGGATCAACTCAACATCCGCTCGAACGGTTATGCTTTTCAGGTCGAGATGACGTACTACAGCCAATGGCTGGGATCTCAATTACGTGAAGTGCCGATCACGTTTGAAGAGCGCGTGCAGGCCAAGAGCAAGATGTGCCGCTCGGAGATCACGTCCGCCGTTACGACCATGGCGCGGCTATGGGTGCATCGCCTGTTGGGCGGTGGCGCTGAAGCACGCAAAGTGCTGGCCCCTCTAACAAGCTCCTTCTAACGTTCATTCGCGCCATACGCGTGATGGACATTCAGCGCAATTATCATTCGACGGGAGGGTTCACGTCTTATTCTAACCGTCGCAGGAGGGCTGTTTCATACGGCATTGGCATCATTGACGGCGAAAAGGATCAACTGTCACAATTATGCCGTACAGTTCAGTTGGCATAATCTCCATCGCGAGGGAGGTGTTTATGAGAAAGGTCGCAATAACTGCCATGGCGTTCTTCTTTGCGTGTGGCGTCGGTTCTGTGGCCACGCAAGCGGGAGAGACTAAGGCCAAGATGGAAGAAATGAAGGGCGAAGTGAAATCCATGAACGAAGAAACCAAGGCCGAAAATAAAGCGCTCCGGGAAGAGGCGAAAGGGAATGATACGAAAGCTGCGATGGAACGGGGAAAAGGCAAAATGAAATCCGCGGGAGAGAAGACGAAGGCCAAAGGTAAAGAACTGAAAGCCAAAACAGAATAGTGACATGGAATGTTCCGGCAGCAAGAGGGGAATCGCGCGCCGCCTCAACTGCCGCTTATATCCGACATAGCCTCACATCAGTGCCGCTGCCATCTATTCTGTTTTTCTTTTCGCTGTCCTCTCTAAAGAGCACCTGCCCTTCAATCAACCGCTGAGGTATTTTGGCTCGGCCTTCCGCTAGTGTGAAAGGCCTTGGCTACCCAGGGATTCGGCGCGTCTGCTTAAAGACGGCTGCGGTTGAATATTCGGATAGCGAGGCGTGAAACACTCGATGGAGTGACCCCATCGTGATTGAATTAGGATGGCATGCTCTTGTGAAGGCGGCTCTATTCCTGCAGCACTGTTGTAATCCTCGGCTCCAACGAACTTAACCATTCGTCGAACGGCTGGTCGGCATCCACGATGATTTCCAACTTGCCGTTCGGCAGTTTGCGGACGACCCCCGGTGTTTCCGAGGATAGCGGAATCTCCACCCATTCACGATTCAGGCCGAGGCGATCGGTGAGTTCGAGGATCTGCGTGATTTGTTTGAACGACACCATGTTGATCATAAGCCCTGTATTGTAGAAAGCCTCATAAGCCTGGTCAAGCCAATGGCATCGCCTTGGTGGGAGCCACACATATAAAAATAAAAACCGGCCTCGGGTAGAGAAGCCGCACGTCGTAAAAAGAACAGCGACATTGCGTGAGTCATAAACGATTCCCCGAAGTTCCGGACAAAGTGATGGGGTTCAATCTTGACAGATGTGCCTCGACTCCCTACAACAGAGCACGGTCCATAGATCCCCGAAGTATTCACGGCTTTGGGACGATAGTGCCATAGGCGAAGGAGCATCTGATGAGACGAAGCAGTAGACTGTTCAGCTCGTTCGGTGCCGTCATAATAACGGTCGGCATGAGTGTGCTGCCGGCCATCGTGGCCGCCGATCAAGAGTTCACTGTCAATGTTCAGCGTCATGACCCGTATAAGAATTATCGCTTTCGCGTCAAATGGGATGGACAATACGTGGTGGGTGTCTTCAACGTGAGCGGCCTGCAGCGAAGCATCGAGGTGATCGAGCATCGCGATGGAGGCGACGCAGGCGTGCGGCGCTCGCCGGGGCGGACCCTCATTCAACCGATTGTCTTGCAACGAGGGCGCACGCACGCCGGGGAATTTGAACGCTGGGCCAATTTGGTGTCGCCTGGGAATGGCGCCATTGCGCT
>JAICXS010000297.1 GCA_025934615.1 Nitrospiraceae bacterium | reverse complement strand
CAGTATTAAGCCCCGACCGACCCCTTCTCCGAATCATCTTTCTCTTTGTCTTTACGATCCATAAAAGATTGGGCACCGACTTCGTCGAGCAACATACTTAGCTCATTGCCCTGATCTTGAGCGCCACACTCGTACGTTTGGCCTTCCGGCGCGTTAAACGTAGCTGGTCTATAATCCGCCTCTGAATACGGCTGTGGGTTGACACCAAGATAGAGGGCATCAAAGTCCATCCAGTCAGACGTGAATTCAGCAATGTAGTAAAAAAACCCTGAATCGGCCTTCTTCGTCAACATTCGTGAAAAGAGCGGGACCCAACGACCAATATGCTCTTTCACAAACTTTTTCTGTGCGTCCACCACGATCTGCGTTTTATCGGCCCCATCATGGCAGCGAGCGTAGGATTCTTTATAGGCAAGAAAATGCATGAACTCAAGTTCTACACTCAAATGATCCATACGCTCGTGAATGTCCCTGGAGAGTTCGACCCCAAAGGCCTTGTAAAATCCGGCAATATCGCCCATCACATGGGCCTGGCCGAACACATGATCGTTTCCAAAGAGCGTTTCGTAAGGAGGACAATCAAGCGTGATGACATTGCTGAACACACGGCGGTGTTCAGACTGCAGATCGGCCAATTGCCAGTTCACACATTCAGAGGACACCCACTCTTCGACTCGATCGATAAGTTTTGAGACGGCAGTCAGTTTCTTTTTTGCTCGCTCGCCACCAATGTCGTCAAGTGAGAGCATCAAACTTTCAATGGCGGAACGTCCATCCTGGACGAATTCACCACTCTGCAAATAATCGAGAAATTCATCATCTTCGGGATAGAGCATGCTCCACGAAATGAGGAGATAAAGCTTGCTTCGGCTAAGTGCACGTTCTACGGCGGGAGAATCTTTAATTGCAGTGGCGCTCGGAACTAACCCGGCCATCCCTGCTATGCCTCGTTGACTTTCCATGGTACCCATGTTTCCTCTCTATAGGCATTCGATACGTCAACCGCTGTTCGGCTTTCGGTATCGATCTGCGAGGGCAACGGCTCGCGTATCATAGGCAAAGCTCAAAGTGATGTCAAGCACCAACTCATCCACTTAAAATCCTCTGATTTTCAATGAGAACTGCCGCAAAACCGCGCCCTCTATTTGAAAATTTGGCTCATGACAAAACACTGCCGATCTCGCTTTTTATGCGGCGGATGACCGCGCCGGCCTGACGGTGATGGCTATGCGATCATTCACGCTCTTGCACGTATATTCACAGATTCCACACCCGACACATCGAGACTCTGAGACAATGACACGAAAACCATCGAAATCCATTGACAATGCATGCGTGGGACATTGCGATACGCATGCATTACAACCCTGTTCGGCCGTGCAGGCTTTGGGAGAGACCACCGCCAGTCCCATACGAACGTCTTCAATATGTTCGACTGCAACGAGTGCATCGGTTTCGCAGGCCGCGATACACGGCACATCGTCACAGAGATAACAAGGGGTCTGATCCGGGAGGAGAATCGGGAAACCATTACGAGGGTGCACGGTGACAGCACTATGCGGGCAGGCCTTGGCACAATCCCCGCATCGCGTACATCGATCCAAAAACATCGATTCAGACACCGCGCCCGGAGGACGTAACCAATCCTCTCGCACAAAAGCCGGGGCCTCCGGTTGCTCCGATGGCGCATCGCGATGCTTTGTAAACTCATGCGCCGTCTTGACGACAGAGACGAGTGAATCTTTCAGAAAATGCCGGCGGCCGTATTCGTATTGTGGATCAGTCGCCATAGAAGCTTTCTTCCTATGTCACGCCTTCGGAGCGAAGCCGGTACACTTCTACGCATCGGTCACAGGCGCCGTACTCGGCATCCCATCCAGGATGGTTTTCGCGGATGAAGTCGAGCACATGCTTTTCCACCTTATTCTCTAAATCTTCCACCCAAGAATACGTTGGGAATCGACACAGCGGACATGGAAACCCGGGCATGAGGATGACTTTATTGAGCGTCGCCGGAACGTCACCGCCTTCGACCTCGATGGCTCGATCCATGACCCGTAGCGTGTCGCTCGCCATTTCCGTCAGTTCTGCATGGGTAAAGAAATCGGCTTGCCACAGTCCTTCAAAGACGGATTTCAGTTGCGTCGGAGGAATTTTGCGGTACCAGGACCTGAATTCTTTGAACCGATCTTCACGGGTCAACATAGGATCTTTACCGGCTTGCACGAGCCGGCTATCGATGTTCATGCACCATAGAATGCGGTACCGGTGCAAAATCAGCGTCTCCTCGCCTGGATTCTGCCCGACCTTAGTATCGGGATCGTAATCGAACACCGGATCGAGCATGTCGGCAATATGTGTCAGTTCGTGCCGACAGTAACGACTCAGTGCAGGATCGTAAAACCGACGAGGAATTAGCTTGATGCCAACCCCTTTGAGTCCTTTCTCTTCAAATTGCCGCGCCATATCCTGCTCCACCGATCCCCATTTTCGCAGGACATCGACCCCTTCCTGATCTTCTTTGAGCACGCCTTTGATCAAAACGATGCCGATCTTTTCTTTCAGCGCGGGGAATTCGTCGAAGGCATTCCGGATGATGTCGGAGAATCCCCAGATGCCGAACAGATATTGATATAGCTTTTTGAATTCCGATTCGCGGTCGTCGAGCGAATACTTTTCATAGATCGGATCCGCGAGTTCGTGAAATTCCTTGTAATAGGTTGGATCCCCTTCCCGCTCAGTTTTTTCAATGAACGAATCGATCACTTCTTGGAGCAGTGCCGGCTGAAATCGAATATCCATCGTATGTGGCGTGTCTGACTTCTGTTGTGCAATGTGTGGTTGTATGGCCATGGGCGGCGAACCCCCTTCAACCGGTCAGTTGCCTTGACTTGCTGGAGACCCATCTCATAAGATGTTTTCACCAATCGGAGTTGAATTATAGCGACCGATTACAGCCTTTTGCAAACGATGCACACAGGCTTACAAGAATAAGGATGAAGACGAGGCATACATGGTAGATCCATCGACGAGGCAATCGATCGGAATCGGATCATCCGGTCTCGCGGAAGAGACAGCGCGACAGCCATCGCTCGATTTTCTGGAATACTGGAAGTCCGGCACACGGGAGGTCCGAACGTTTCGCGGGCATTCGCACGGTGTCTGGACCGTCGCCATTTCTCCTGATAATACGACACTGGCCAGTGCAGGAGTCGACCGCTTGATTCGCGTGTGGGATATCGAAACCGGACGGCTCTTGCGATCTCTTCGAGGCCATACGCACGATATCCGTGCGGCGCTCTTTACTCCGGACGGACAAACACTCATCACCGGCAGCGAAGATCGAACGATCCGCATGTGGAATCCTCGAACCGGCGAGCCGACGAAATTACTTTTCAGCCGATACGATCACAACGTGTGCAGCTTGTCTCTTTCGCCGGACGGGCTGATGTTGGCGCGCGGTAGCCACAATAAGGACATCAAGATTTGGGAAGTTACGACCGGGACCGAGCTCATGACGCTGCTCGGCAAAGACCAATACGATCATCATTGGTCGGTCTGCGTGGCCTTTTCCCCGGACGGCATGCATATGGCGAGCGCGAGCGATATCGGCAAGCTGAGATTGTGGGAAGTCCTCCCCAGCGGTGAAGAAAAACTGTTGGTACACGGACATTGGCGCGAGCAAGAGGACGATGAGCAGACGGAATCGCGCGGATTTTTTGTCGAAGACGACGGCGCCTTTCAAAAAGCGATGGAAACGTGGATCGGCGCCTTGGCCTATACACCGGATGGCAAGATTTTGATCTCAGGAAGCCGCGATGCCACGATCAAATTTTTTGAAATGCCGGCATTGACCGAGATCCGGACGCTGAAAGGACATGCCGGCTGGG
This sequence comes from Nitrospiraceae bacterium, assembly GCA_025934615.1. Lineage (GTDB taxonomy): Bacteria > Nitrospirota > Nitrospiria > Nitrospirales > Nitrospiraceae > JAICXS01. The sequence continues at coordinate 116 of JAICXS010000297.1, read as the reverse complement.
TCCGCGCACTGGCGGTCTCGCCGGATGGAAAGGTCTTGGTCAGCGCCGGCGATGATAAGACCGTCAAATTTTGGGACATTGAAGCAGGCCGCCACTTTAAAACCTTGCGCGCGCAT
>JAICXS010000047.1 GCA_025934615.1 Nitrospiraceae bacterium | reverse complement strand
GTAGCCGGTGAAGCCGTGCTATCCGACACAGGCTCACCACCTCACGCACATTTCACATTCATCGCTGGCATTGTTATAATGCCGCCGTAAAATATACGTGCGCTCTACGGCGTCATAAAACAGACCAGTCTGAACCTGCGCCAAGCCTTCATTGCCGACATGCCGAAAATCATTACCGCTCGCCGGCTGGAAGGTGAGTCCGAACAAGCACGTGAATATGTCAGGACTCACATTGTGCTGCCGTCCAGTGTGTTGGGACTCGTGTTCATGGTCGCCGGCATGGCGGCGCTGGTCTATCAATTCGTGTACATCTCCTACGAGTGGCGAACGTTCGTGGAAAGCATCGGCCTCTTGCTCATCGGGATGCTCTTTGGCTGGGCGCAGACGCTTTATCATCAGTATCTTTTGTGAACCTTTCCAGGGAACTTCGCCGGCCGCTTGCGGCTCTTCACACAAAACCGCGCCAAGCGTCCTCGAAAGGAAATGAAGATCGCTTCCATCGAACATCCGAGACGAAACCTCGTGCCGTTGGGCTATGCATTGGGCGCGGTCGCATTATTCGGCGCCGCGGCCTGGAGCTCGATGTTCGGCCAGACCTATTATGTGGCGGCGTTCTTATTGCCCTGGGTGGGGTTTTTCTGGGCAAAAGTGTACTTTTGGCGGGGAGTGCTGGTGGAAGTAAAAAGTAAAAAGTAAAAAGCCTCAAGTTTCGGCTCTTATTTCTTCTTTTTTACTTTTACCTTTGTTCTTATTCCTTCGAGAGCTTGCACTCGTAGTTCGAGCTCCCGCACTTGCCGGCGAAGTTCGGGAAGCCTGGGAATCACCGCCATGGCTTTCATCGCCACCTCATGCGGCATGACGGGTGCGCCCGACACAATTTGATTCCCGGTTAAGCTGCGATTCACGCCCGATCGGGCTGCAATCATGACTTGATCGCCGATTTCGAGATGATCGGCCAGTCCCGCCTGCCCTCCCACAATGACGTGGTGCCCTAATCGGGTGCTGCCCGCGATGCCGACCTGGGCGACGAGGATACTGTGCTCGCCGATCGATACATTGTGAGCCACTTGAACGAGATTATCGACTTTGGTGCCACGCTTGATGACAGTTTGCCCGAACGTGGCCCGATCGACGGTGACATTTGCCCCTAGCTCCACATCGTCTTCGATACAGACTATCCCAAGCTGGGGGATTTTCTGATGGCGCCCTTCATGCTGAACGTACCCGAATCCGTCGCTGCCGATGACGGTTCCGCTGTGAATGATCACGCGGGACCCAATCCGGCACCTTTCTCTCACGGTGACGTTGGGGTAGAGCACGCTGTCGTCGCCGATCACGGCATCGTCGCCGATGAACACGCCAGGGTAGAGAGTCACCCGAGCCCCAATGTAGGCTTGATCGCCGAGTGTGACGAACGGCCAGATCGAGGCCTGCTCTCCAATCACAACTCCTTCCCCGCGGGCAATCTGCTCAGAGACCCCACGCGATTGGAAGGGAGCGACGAAAAACATTTCGGCAATGCGGGCGAACGCGTAGGCCGGATTCGTTGCCAGGATCTGCGGACGGGAGAGCTCCGGAATCTCTCGGCGAACAATCAAGGCGGCTGCTTGAGAGTCTATCGCCGCTTTGATGTACCGGTCTGACGCTACATAGCCCAAATCTTCCGGACCGGCTTCTGCTAAACTCGAAATTCCCGAGACGGTGGCATCGGACGAGCCGACCACTCTCCCGTCGATGGCGCGACTGATGTCGTCCAGTCGAATGGGCCGGGATGTCAGGGGAACCGCCATGTCCGATTATTTGGCCTTTTTGCCGGATGCCGACTTTTTCCTGGTCGAGGCGATCCGTGTGGCCGGCTTGGCAGATGTCTGGGGGGCAGGGATAACTTTCCCTTCGACATAAGCAATGACGTCACCTACCGTCGCGAGTTTGTGCAAGTCTTCATCGGGGATTTGAATTTCAAAGGCTTCTTCGATGCGGAAGAGCAGTTCAATCGTCGCCATGGAATCCAATCCGAGATCATCGCGCAAGGAGTAAGCCGGTGTAATAGTCCGCCGGTCCCGCTTCAGATAGTCAGCCAACGAAATTTGAATGCGTTCAGCAACCGATGCAAGAGCCATAGGAATACCTTTGACCGATCATCATAGAGAATGGTTATGCAAATCGCTTGAACACCACGGCGGCATTATTGCTGCCGAAGCCGAAGGCATTCAAGAGGGCCACTTTAATGGAACGACGCTGGCTTTGCCGGGTAAGGCCGGCCAAGGCGCACGCCGGATCGGGATCCTCGTAGTTCAGCGTGGGATGAATCTGTCCGGATTGGATGCTCAAGGCGCACACCGCTCCGGCAATCGAGCCGGCCGCGCCCAATGTATGGCCGACCATGGATTTCGTGGCACTGATGGCGATGCGATCGGTCCGTGATTTGAACACCTGTCGGATGGCTTTGGCTTCGACGGCATCGCCGATCGGTGTTGAGGTGGCGTGCGCGTTGATGTAGTCGATTTGCGCTGGGGTGACGCCGGCATTGTCCATCGCCAGCCGTATGGTGGTGGCAACTTCGGCCCCGTCTTCACGGGGAATGACCATATGGTACGCCTCGCTGGTGGCGGCGTACCCCGCAACTTCCGCATAGATGCGAGCTTTTCGCTTTTTCGCATGAGCCAGAGATTCAAGGATCAGCGCACCGGCCCCTTCTCCCATGACAAATCCGTCGCGGCCACGATCGAAGGGGCGAGAGGCTCGTTCAGGGGCGTCGTTGTAAGTGGTGGACAGTGCACGCAAGGAGCAGAATCCCGCAAACACGAGCGGCGTAATACTGGCGTCGGCGCCGACCACGATCACGGCGTCGGCTTGGCCGGTTCGAATACATTGAAGCCCTTGTCCGATCGCATGCGCGCTCGATGAGCAGGCTGTGGAAATCGTCAGGTTGGGCCCTTTCGCGCCATGCGCCATCGCGACGATGCCTGATGCCGAGTTTAAGGTAATCGTTGGGATGAAATTCGGGTGGACACGGTGCGGCCGTTGATTTTGATAGAGTTGCGTGATTTCACGTTCGCCCATGACCATCCCGCCCATGCCGGCGCCGACGATGACCGCGACGCGATGCGGGTGTTCCTGGTCCATCCGCAAGCCGGCATCGGTGACGGCCTCCGTGGAGGCGACGAGCGCGAATTGCGCATAGCGATCTACGCGCTCCGCCCGGGTCGCGTCCAAGTATTGTGCGGGATTAAAGTTGAGTACCTGCCCGGCCACACGCGAGCGATAGGTTTCGAGGGGAAAGTCGGCAAACGACGTAATGGCGGAAATGCCGGAACGACCCTCCAATGCCGCCTTCCAGAATTCCGCAATGCCGATCCCGATCGGCGAGACGACTCCTAATCCTGTAATGACCACGCGTGCAGACATAGCTTCGCTTCTTTGTACTCTACGGATGGGGCTCAGTCAACGGCCTTCGGCAGGCGAGGGGGTAATGGAACAAGCTCTTATTATTATAATATAGGAGCCTCTCGCCCCGTGTCCGCTTCAATGACTTACTTTGAGATACAGATACCACCCGTATGAGAGAAACAGCAGATTGGTCATCCATCCGGCAAGAATCGGGGCCATCACCCCGCTGCGGCCGAGCGCAATTGCCACCGAATAGGCGGCCCAGTAGAGAAATCCGATGACGAGCGCCTGACCGATGCCGATGGCCATGCCTCCGCCACGTACCCCGGTTCGCTTGAGGCTGAGCGCGATCCCGACGATGGCCATCACGATGCTGACGAACGGGAAGGCGATACGGCCGTGATATTCCGTGAGCAGACGAGACACATTATATCCGTCTCGCTTGAGTCGATTGATCCGCGCGCGCAGCTCGGCCAAGGTCAATTCTTCCGATTCCACGGAAAGTCCGGTGCGAAAATCTTCGGGAGTATGGGACAGCGCAAGCGGCCTCAGCTCAAAGGCGGTTGTGTTCACGGCGCCGTTGGGAAGCAAGGTTCGGCTGAGTCCCTCCTGCATGACCCATCCGTGCGGCGTGTAGCGCGCTTCCTTCGCCTCCGTGATCTCCATCAACTGGAAATTGGGTCCCAGCCGGTACAGCCACAGTCCGTGCAGCGTGAGGCCGTCGGATTCCATGCCGTCGATATTGAGCAGCGTCTGGTTTTCGAGTTGCATCCAGGGACGCAACGTTTTGAGAATCGCCATGGGGTTCTTCTTTTCAATCAGCGTCGATTTGACATACTCGGCTTTAGCGTTCGTCACGGGAACGATCACGGCGCTAAGGCCGAATAAGCTCAGTGCAATGAGGCTCGCGCAGACAAAAAACGGCAGCGCCGTCCGATACAGACTGATCCCGCAGCTTCGCATTGCCGTGATTTCATGATTACGCGAGAGCATGCCGAGTGTCAGCAGTGTGGCCATCAAAACGGCCAGGGGGGCAATCTGGAACGCGATGGCCGGCATCCGCAAGAGAAAAAACGACAAAATATGCATCGCCTCGGCATCAAAACGAATGAACCGGCGCACCTTTTCAAAAAAATCCACCACCAGGTAAATCGTCATGAGGCCGGCAAAGCACATGAGGAAGATTTTTATATACTCGCGGATCATGTAGCGGAAGAGAATCGTCGTCATGTTTTACCGGCGGCTGACACGATAGAACAGCACGAGCCCCGTGCCGAGGAACACGGCGTTTGGCAGCCAGGCGCCTGCAAAAGGCGGCAGCCACAACGTCGTCACGAGGAACTCGCAGAGCACGTTCAACACATAATACAAAATGATAATCATCACGCCGGCCGTAAATCCACCGATGCGCCCAGAGCGCTTGGAGACAATGCCGACGGGAATGCCGAGCATGCCGAAAATTAAGGCGGCGGTGGGAAAGGCCAGATCTTTATACGACTCCATCAGCCGGCGCAGGGCACCCGTGTCTCGCCATGCTGAACGATTCAGTTGCTCGATAATGGCCGCCCGCGACGGCCGCTCGTCCGCCGGAGCATAGAGACTTGGGTCCACGGCGAGCTTCAGGTCGTAGCTCGAGAAGGAGATATGTTCATATTGATCGAAATCATGCGGCCGGCTATGGATCGTGCCGTTCAGCAGCCGGATGCCGACATGATTGCTGCCGGGATCGTTCAGGAGGCTGTACTCGCTGGCGACGATGATGCGCGCGTCCGCCGGATTGCGCTCGTCTGAAATAAAAATATTCCCTCCCTGGCTCCGGCGGCTATCGGACACATAAATCACCATGTGCGGAAGCGGTTCGTTGAACACGCCTTTGTCCAAGGCCAGGGTCAACTGATCGCGAAGTAAGTTCAGCGCCAATTTCTTTAACGACACGCTGGTCCACGGCTGACCCCATTGAGAGAGGACCAAGGTGAGTCCAAACACCAGGCACGAAAAGACGAACACCGGCCAAGCCAACCGCAACAGACTCTGCCCGGCCGCCCGCATCGCGACGAGCTCCTTATCGTACGACAGGCGGCCAAATGCCGTGATCGAGGCGATGATGCCGGCGATAGGAAGAGTCAGCACTAAAAAGGACGGAAGCAGATGGAGAAACACTTTAATGACGGCCGTGAGGCCGATTCCCTTCGACACGAATAATTCAACCAGTCGAAGCAGTTCCTTCGTCAGCATCACGAAGCACAGAGCCCCGACGCTGATGAAAAATGGCGGCAGCAACTCGGTAAAAATGTAGCGATCGAGTATTTTATTCAATGGAGATCCGGAAGGACGTTTGAGCGGTGCACTATAGCGAATTGAATGGACAGTGTAAATTTGACCATCTACTCATGGTGGAATTGCCTTTCGCGGATGAGAAACAAACTACCGCTTGACAGACTAGGTGATAAATGCTAGAGATTCCTCCGTTTTTATAGGTTTCTCGTATGCATCGTACTCTTATTTCTTTGTCGTAGCCACAAGGGCGCATGCGCTTCTTGTGGCTTTTTTGTTCCTAGAACCAGTAGTCAGGCTCGGTTACGTGCCGGGCGATCAGGAAAGGAGGAAGTTGTGAAGAGTAAGGGCACGGTGAAATGGTTCAATGATCGGAAAGGGTTCGGGTTCATCCGGCTGGATAGTGGGGAAGATGTCTTTGTTCACTATTCCGCATTACAGGGAGATGGGTTTAAATCACTGAAAGAAGGCGAGAACGTCGAATTTGATATTGTTCAGGGCGCCAAGGGCCCGCAAGCTTCCAACGTGATGAAAATGTCGGTCAGCGGGGCTTAATCTTCGGCCGATTCATACAGGGTCCGCCTCATGGTAGGCGGACCCGTGCTTCCCGATTTCCCTCCCCGGCATTGTCCCTCATCCTTCTTCAAGCTATTCCATAAATCCTTGACAGCTTTGCAGAACATTGATAGTTTTGCGTGAGCTGTGGAGGGAATTCTTGGAGGCGGATAAAGGCAAGGTCTTGCAGACCGCCAATCAATTGGCCGCCAAAGGCCAGTTCGATAAAGCGATTGCCGAATGGAAGAAACTTCTTGCCGAGTCCCCTCATGACGGCACGATCCACAACAACATCGGCGACCTCTACATCAAGCGTAATGCGACCGCCGAAGCGATTGAAGCCTATCTGTTGGCCGGCGCGGCGTTCCATGCGGCCGGATCCGCGCTGAAAGCCATCGCGGTCTACAAAAAAATCCTCAAGCTCGATCCTACCCGCTATAGCGTCTACCAGCAGCTCGGCGATCTGAACGCCGAACGAGGGTTGGTCAACAACGCGGTCTCCGATTATCTCACGCTCAGCAAGCTCTATTTGAAAGACGGCCGCACGCGGGAGGCGCTCGCCGTCTATCGGAAGATCGTCGATCTGGATCCGACCAATTTGAGCGCCAGGCAGCGACTGGCCGAATTGTGTCTTCAGGAAAATTTCCGCGATGATGCGGTCAAAGCCTATTTTCATTTGGGGAAGGAATGCGTCGCGCAGGACCAGCTGGATCAAGCCATTAAAGCGTATAAGACCATCCTGAAGATCGATCCAGGCAATGCGAAGGCAGAGCGGTTGCTGAAAGATCCCAAAACGGCCCTGCATGAGATTCAACCTGAACTTTCACGGCGAGTGGGCGGATCGGAGAGTCCGCTTGAGCAAGCGCAGCGGCAAATGGAGGCCGGTGAATTCGACCAAGCTGAAACGGTGCTCTCCGATCTTTTGAGTGCACAGCCGGGCGATCCGGAAGTCTGCCGACTGCTGGCCATGCTGCACGTCAAGCGCGGGGAATTGGCGGTGGCGTTAAGCGAAATTCAATTCCTATCTGAAGCGGCCATTCGCGCGGAAGACTACGGCCTTGCCGAGTCCATGATTCTCGAATATCTCAAGGTCGACCAAAAGTGCGTCTCGTTGCTCGAATTACTTGGCGGCTTGTATGAGCACAAAGGCGAGCTTTCGCCGGCTGCCATTCAATATGGAAAAGCCATGTCCGTCCTGTTGGAGCAGCCCGACCCGGAAGCGCCTGATCGTCCGGTTGAACTCATGGCTAAGATCAAGGCGTTGGATCCGGCGAGTCCCATCATTGCCGAGCTTGCTGCCGCACTGGCCTCTCCGCGTGGGGTTAAAAAGCCCGACGTGCTATCCGAGCCAGCGGAGGAACGGCCGACTGTTCAAGTTCAACAGGCAGACGTTTCATTGCCGGTAGACCTCCCATCAGAAGCCCCATCAATGGTGACTGCGCCCGCATTGGAACCGGGCGCGCTCCGGCTTGCAGAAGGAACAATCGATGGTTCTGTTTCGGCATCGAATACGCCGCCTCTTCCACAAGTGGTCCCGGTCATCGAAACGGAAGAAGTCACTGCCGTAGCCAAAGAGCCGGAGACGGCCGACTCCGAGGCACTGCGCTTCGTTGACCAGGCGTCGCCTCCAGTCCTCCCTGACCCTTCCATCACTTCCGACGTAGGTGCTGCACAGACCCAAGCCGCCCCCGCCCAACCCGTGCACGAAGGGACAAGCCTGTCCGATCACGCGCCGCTTCGGCAGGCGCCACCTCAGGTCACGGAGCACGAATACAGAGTCCATTACGAACTCGGCATGGCGTACAAAAATATGGGAATGCTCGACGAGGCAATCGAGGAGTTCCGTGTGGCGATTAACGGCAGGGACTGCTTTGTTGACGCCTCGACGCTGCTCGCGGAGAGCCTGAAAGAGAAAGGTCTTGCGGAGCCTGCCATGGAATGTTTAGAGCAGGCGCTTGCCGATGATCGGTGTGATGAAGCGAAAGCTATCCCGATCCGCTACGAGTTGGGTATGCTGTATGAGTCCGATGGATTGCTCGAAAAAGCGGCCATGATGTTTTCTTCGATCCCGACGTTTCTCGATGTGCCGATGCGTTTGGAGCGGCTCAAACGTGCTCAAGCGTCGCATTCCTCTCACCCCTCTGAAGGAGAGAGCCCCTCCGGGGAGCCTACGGCCGTCGCCGCCGCCAATGCTCCATCCGGCGAACGCAAGAAGCGGCGCATTTCTTATTTATGACGTACGGCGGCTTGCTCAAACGTTTAGTCAATGAAGGCACAGATCACACAAGGGAGACGCTCGTGAGCGTTCGACCTATGAGGGATATACGATGAGACAGTGCACCTTGTTGCCCATCCTGCTATGAGTCTCCTCGAATTTTTTCAACTCAAAGAGAACCCTTTCTCCATCACGATCGATAATCGGTTCTTTTTTAAATCTCAACAGCATGCCGAAGCGTTTACACGGCTGAAGTACGCGGCGGAGAATATGAAAGGGCTGGCGTTGGTTATCGGCGATATTGGAACGGGGAAGACAACGCTCGCAAGCCGGTTCCTGGAAGAATTGGAAACGGGAGAGTATGAAGCCGCACTGCTGATCGTGCTGCATGCCGCCGTCACGTCCGAATGGATGCTGCGCAAGATCGCCCTCCAGATGGAAATTGCGACCCCACACGAAAGTAAAACCGATCTCTTGACACAGCTCTCAAAGCGGCTGGAAGAGGTCGCCGAGTCGGGGAAGAAAGCCATCGTCCTGATCGACGAGGCGCAGATGCTGCGCAGTCAGGAGCTGATGGAAGATTTTCGGGGCCTGCTGAATATCGAAAACAATGGCCGTAAGTTGGTTACCTTTATCCTGTTCGGATTGCCTGAACTCGATCAGGTGCTGGCCTTGGATAAGCCGCTGCATCAGCGGGTCGCGATGCGCTATGAGCTGACCGCGCTCAATTCTCCCGGCACCGAGGCGTACGTCAATTACCGGCTGCGGATCGCAGGCGGTCAAAAGGTGATTTTCAAGCCGGAAACCTTTTCTCTCATCTGTCATTACTCCAAAGGCATCCCCCGACTCATCAACACTATCTGCGACAATGCCTTACTCGAGGGCTATCTCAGAAAACAGGATAAGATTGAAACCTCGCTTATCC
>JAICXS010000189.1 GCA_025934615.1 Nitrospiraceae bacterium | reverse complement strand
GTGCCCGCGATGTTGCCAAGCCTGGGGCTGATTCGGGCTGGCTCGATCGGGGGAGGGAAGAACTGGCCCGTCTCCTCGCGGCCTATCCCGTCTGGTTGGATTTCCGGGATAGCCAATATGGCGGGTCGCCCTCACCTGAGGTGGTCATGCAGGCGTTGGATGAAGTCGTCTGCGCCGCGGACGCGAACATCATTGTGCTGCCGCTCGGGCTGTTTCACAGCGATCATGTCCTGACGCATCATGCCACTCTGCTGTTGCGCAGGCGGCATGCCCGCTTGTCATGGTTTATCTACGCGGACGCTCTCTACCGCCAATTACCCGGACTGACGGAATCTCGTTTGCAGGAATGCGAATCCCGTGGGCTGGCACTGCAGCCGGCCGAGTTTCCGGTCAACGCGGCATCCGATCGCAAGCACGCCGCAGTGCACTGTTATCGATCTCAATTACGTGCGCTGGCGACGCCCGGGCGCCCCGGCTATGCCGATACCGCATCGCGGGAAATGTTTTGGCGGCTTGTGAGCTCGGGATAATTATGATCGTATCTGATAGCCGCACCACCGTTGTGGTCCTGACCCATACGCGCGTCAGGGAAGTTTCGCAGACCGTGGATCGGTTGCTCAAATTGCCGGAACACCCGTCGATCATCGTCGTCGATAACGGGTCGACGGACGGAACATCCGACGTTCTGGCGCGTCGGTACCCCAGCCTCCGCATTATTAGATTGCAGCGCAACGTTGGAGCGGCGGCCCGCAATGTCGGCATACGGGCGGCACAGACGCCTTATGTGGCCCTCTGCGATGATGACACCTGGTGGGCGGCCGGCTCCCTGCGACGCGCCGCCGATGTGCTCGACGAGCACCCGCATGTGGCCGTGCTGACGGCACGCGTGTTGGTTGGGCCTGAAGGGCAGGAAGATCCCACATGTCGGCGCATGGCGAACAGCCCCTTAGCCGCCGCCCCGGGCTTACCAGGCACTCCTATCCTTGGGTTTCTGGCCGGCGCATCCATGATTCGGCGTACGGCATTCCTCAGCGTCGGAGGGTTCGAGCCGCGATTTTTTCTCGGCGGTGAAGAGGCCCTCGTCGCCGTGGATCTTGCCGCCGCCGGTTGGCAGATGATCTATGCGCATGACGTGATCGTGCGCCATTACCCGTCGCACCATCGCGATGCACGAGCACGCCGGCGTCTGCTGTTGCGCAATGCCTTATGGTTTACGTGGCTGCGGCGTCCTTTTCCCACGGCGGTCCAGCAGACCGGTCGGTTACTGCGTCCGGCCTTGGGAGATCCTCACGAAGCGTGGGGGTTTTTTCAAGCCGTTGCCGGCCTTCCATGGATTCTACGCCGTCGGCGATGCCTGCCTGCGGCCGTCGAAGCGGCCCTCCTGAAATTGGGTGATTCGTAGCCTCTGCAACACATCCTTATCGAGACGGCTGGGACCATTCGCTCCTAGCGATTGAGCCTTCGCGACCTATCATTGAGAATTGGACGACGATATTACGAAGTAGAGACGCTGGAGTCCGGCACTGCGGTGGGATCTTTCAGACCGGCCCCAATGTCGGTGGCAAGTGCTCGTCTAATGGTATCGAGAAATGTGTTTCGCTCGATCGGTTTCGGGACACAGGCAAATGCGCCGGCCTGTTGCGCCTTTGTCCGGATCTCTTTGTCCCAATGCCCGGTCATGAGAATACATCTGGTATGGGGGCTCGATATGCGCAGTTGCTGGAGAACGGCGATGCCGTTCAGTCGAGGCATCGCGAGGTCGCAAAGGATCACATCATAGGCTGCGCCTTGGACTCGTTGAACTGCCTCGATGGGGCAGGCAATGACTTCAACTTCGACGCGGTCGAGATTGAAGGTCAGCATTTCCGGCAATGCGGCCAGTAGAGCAGGGTCGTCATCGATAATGAGAATGTTATGCGTACGAGGCATGATCCCTTCTACCATGGCACAGACCCTTAAGTCTGCCATCTACGTAACTATTCTAGCTGCATTTATGAAAGAAAAGAAACAGCGCCGTCTGGGCCTAAGCGTTAATCGGAGGGATGAAGGAGGGAAAAGTCATGACGCTGCACGAGACGTTGAGGCGATTGATGGACACCGCACAACAATTCGAGAGAAAGACCCCGAAGTATCGGCGGCTTGCATCTGAACGGCAGGCGCTTCAGGAAGCGATTACGGACGCGCAATTAGTCCTTTCGGTTCATGACGTACCGAGAGGGAAGTCGAAGAGTGCCGGCCGTGCCTTACGATCGATACCCAGTCGAACGTCACGAAAATAGGACAATGAACAACAGCTCTGTTGGGACGTGTGTTATGTCACCGATCCTTTATCGGCATAACGCTGAACGACGGAGGGGACAGGATTCACGGTCGTGGCTTGCGGTCCATCGTTTCCTGGTTCGATATTGAGGCTGACTTCCATGCCGTCCTCCAGCGCTTCGAACGTCATGTCATGAACGGCGTTTCGATGGAAATACACCTCTTTCCCGTCCTCCAGCGCAATGAATCCGTATCCTTCATCTCGGAGCAATTTGCTGATGACGCCTCGTTCAGGCGGCGCCGTCATGCGCACCTCATGGGCTCCTCGTTTTTCGCTCAGCCTGTCGAGTTCGATGTCCATGGCTGAAAAGGCGTCGCGAAAGGCTTCCTCGAAACTCTCCGCCTGCTTTCGTGCGGTGAGCGTGTGGCGGGGTACCTGCACGACGACAAGCGCTTCGCAGGAATCCTCTGCTCTCTTATGATCCTGCTTGGTCAATGTGACTCGGACGTGTGTCACGTCATTATGCCCAGGATGTAGATCCGCGACCCGTGCTTCGATGGCGCGCCTCCATTCCGAAGTGATCGCGACATGTCTTCCTTCGATCTGTAAATCCATCTCTCCTCCTCATTGTTACGTCTTTGCGTACAGAGTGATGCATGAATCTGCCAAGCGAGGGACGTCATTCCGTTATGCTCACATCCGGTCCCTCTAGAGCAGTGTGCTCGGGTTAGAATCGGAATACTGCGGCCGCCAGGTGCCGGTCTGGAATTTCATCGGGATGGACGGCATAGACGTTCCCGCCCTGCATCAGCGTTTGCATCGTCGCAAGATCCAATAATTCGTCATCGCCAGGCTGTTCCTGCTCATGCTCTTCCAAATTCAGGATCTCAAAATTAAAGCGTCCCCAGCGTCGAACGCCGAGCGGGACAAAGAGTGAGGCCACGCGGCCTTGGTAGGCTGCCGTCAGAATTTCCACAAGCGAGTGCGCGGCGCGTCCCTTTGCGATTCCCTCATGATACTGCGCGGCGGCTTGCGTACGCGCTTTCTGAAAGGTTGGCTCGACAATGGCCCAGGCTTTCTGATGAAGCTCTTCATTTTTGAGGCCGTCCGGATTTCCACTCACGATGGCGTCGAGCATGTGGGGATAGGGATTCGTTTCTCGATAGAGAGGCGCGAGGTATTCGACGCAGGCCAGGATCAGAGGAGCCTGTTGATTCTTAAGGATCGCCTCCAGACCGTCGTTCACCCGATGGAAGTACCGCTGGAGATTGATGACATCGACATCATCGACTCCTACTCCATGTCCGTGGAACCGTTTCGCGGTCATGCCGCCTACCGGAAGGCTATGGAACTGCAGTTGCGGCGCCTCAACCTCATTGACGGCCTCGGTCATACTGTTCGGAACACCCGGTAAGTCCACTTCGTGCACGCGATCGCGAGAACACTCCAAGAGCCGGACCGCTTTCTGGCTGAGCGCGAGGATGTAGAACCGAGCATCGTTGACCAGGAGCGGCAATAAGGGCTTCACATAGAAACGATTCCCCACTGTGACAAATTCCTGAACCGGATCGGGTAGTCGGAAGACGCGAAAACGTGCGGGAGAGCGAAAGATCGCCAACCCCTCGTCTTGATGTCGCCAAAAGGCGGCATCTTCAAGAAGGGCCGCCGCCGGCGCCAACAGGTCTCGTGCCTCTGCTGCTCTGATCCCCTCGGTAATCAATTGGCTTTCTGCCTGCTTCAATAGATTTTTAAGCCGAATCGGATCCTGCTGTATCTGAGGACCGGCTCGATGGGTCGGCAGAAAAAGAGAGACCGATGGACGCTGCGATTCAGTGATGATAGTTTTCAATTCTTCACGAGACAAAATGGGCATGATGTCTCCTCTGCGCGAGCCTATCCAGAATTATCCATTCGTGTCCGACAAAAGAGGTAGTGGATCGAAAAGAAGCCTATTGTCAGAATCGCTTTCGTCTTCCTCACCGCATGCCGACTTTGCGTTACCGGCTTTTCCATATTCAGTATCGCTGCGCCAGCCATTACTGAAATCACACTTTTTCCGGATGGTATCCTACTGCTTGCCCCAAGGGGCATGAGTTACGAAACGAGCAGCATGGGGCAGTATGGCGTACATGAAGTCGGCGAACCTTAGAGCGTGTGAATTGAGGGTGGCTGGAAGTCCCTAAGCGGGTGACGCTTCACGTCTATCGGAAGGAAAGCGAGGATTAACAGTCAGGGGATGGTCATAGAGTGCTGTGTATTGCAGTAGGATGCTCGTTCAGCATGTCGGAGAATGTAACGCTCAGGCCTGTTCCGTGGAAGGAACAAACCGTGCGGTACGGACGGTCTCCTGCTGCGTGACATATTTCGGGTTGAATAAATACGGTTTGAGGTGATGGTTCTTGTGGTAGTACGCCCCAAAAGTGATCGCGTTCATGGCTCTATAGAGCACGTTGTGATCGAGATTTACAATCTCGTAATTTCCGTTCGCCGTGGGCCGGTGTGTGTAGTAATTAAAGTGAGCATAGAAGACCATATTGGAAATATAGGAAGGCAGGAAGAAAAGCATAAAACCCACCGGGCCAAGGAAGAACAACCATATCAGGGCCCTCATATAACAATTGAGGGCGATAAAAGGCCCGGTGAGTAACCATATCCTAGAAGCCCGCGGAGTCTTTCCCCATGCCTGGAAGTAATAAAAAGTAAATTTATTCGCGATTGCAAACTTCATCCGCAAACCGTATTTCCAAAACGGGACATCCAGCGGCGGATGCGGATCTTGAACCGCATCGTCGGCGTATCGATGATGGATGTGATGCGCAAGCGTCCATTCTTGGAAGCCCACTAATTGCTGAAGCCCGCATAGTTCGCCGACGATCCGCCCGAGCCAAATAGGACGGATACTGCCATGTGCGGCGCTGTGCATGAGGCT
>JAICXS010000208.1 GCA_025934615.1 Nitrospiraceae bacterium | reverse complement strand
GCGCCGCTTCGAACAGCCCTTTTTTAGCACCGATTGCGCCGGTGAACGCACCCTTTTCATGGCCGAATAGTTCTGTCTCTAGAAGGGTGTCCGGGAGAGCCGCGCAGTTCACCGGGACAAAGGAACGTTCTCGCCGAGGACTATTGGCATGGATGGCGCGTGCGATCAACTCTTTCCCCGTTCCGCTTTCGCCTTCGACCAGCACCGTACTTTTTCCGGACGACACCCTCGCGACCAGTTTGTAGACCTCCAGCATGAGCGGACTACTCCCGACCAAGCGGGACAGATCTTGACGGTCGCGCAATTCTTCTTTGAAGCGGGCGTTCTCGCGGACCAGTCGGCTATGTTCGAGACTTCGTTGGACAACCAGCTTGACCTCTTCTTTTTTAAACGGCTTGGCCAAATAGTCGTAGGCGCCCTGCCGGATGCCTTCAATAGCCCCTTCCATGGATCCGAAAGCGGTCAGCAGGACGATTGAGGTATCGGGACTGTGTTGTTTGAACTCTTGCAAGACGGCAAAGCCATCAACGTCGCCCATGCGGATATCGGTCAGCACCACATCAAAACGTATGTGGCGCCCTCGTTCAACGGCCTCCGCTCCGCCGGGTGCTTCATCGACGGCATATCCCTCTTTTCGCAACGCCTCGGCCAGGAGACCGCGAGCGACGGCATCATCATCGACGACGAGAATCTTTCCGCCGGGAGGATTCATGCGCCTGCAATCCCGTCCGCGATCGGATGAAGATAGGTGGGAAACGCAATGACAATCATCGTGCCCTTGCCGACGGCACTGTCGATCGAGAGCGACCCTCCATGAGATGCGACGATTTCCCGGCTGAGAAATAAGCCGAGTCCTGTCCCATCGCCCACCGCCTTCGTCGTAAAGAACGGCTCGAACGCTTTAGCCACCGTTTCCTCCGGCATGCCGCAGCCTGTGTCGCGGACCGTCAGCGTAATCATGGTTTCAGCTAAGGCCTGGCCGGCGCGGCGGCGTTCCTCCAATTCGGTGAGGGTGGCGGCCCGCCGTCCCATGACAACGACCACTTCATCGCCGGCTTTCGTCGCCGCTAACGCGTTGGTCAAAAGATTCACAAGGACTTGCCGAAGCTGTTCAAGATCTCCCCACACCGGTGATGCTTCCCCGCCGAGGTCAGCCTTGAGCAGAACGGCTTTGCCGATAAAGGACGGTTTCATCAACGTCACGACCGATTGAGTCAACTCATCGAGCCGCAATGGCGCGTAGGCTCGTTTTGGTTGACGCGTCAGCGACAGCTTGTCCTTGATGATGCGGACGACGCGATTCAGCTCGGTGTCGATCACGTCAATCGTCTTACGCATATCCGCCGTGACGTGCGGGTCTTCGGCTAACGATTGCACCTGCCAGGCAATCGAATGGAGCGGCGTGCCGACCTCGTGGGCCACAGAGGAGGCCAGCAGCCCTAGTGCGGCAAGACGTTCCGATCGATTGAGCGCATCTTTGACTTCAGCCAGAGTGGCATTCGCGCGCAGCAAGTCCGCTCGGGCCTCTTCTTCCCGCGCCTTTCGCTCCTCGCGGGTTATGGCAAAATAGGCGACACCGACCAAAACGCCCGCCACCACCGATCGATTAATCACTGCCGCGACAAATCGACCCGGCTTATGCGGTCTCAGTAATCCCGAGTACGTCGCGGCAATACACAGCGCCACCGTGAGGATCATGAGCCAGCGGCTTCTCACGATAGCGACCAGAAGGATCGGCAGCACGAACCCATAAGCGGCTACAACATTGGCAGGCGCGGCGCTTTCAAACATCACGATTGCAACAAACAGCACGGTCGCGACACCAAGGACGAACCCATTGATGTGGCCCCAACCTCGTGGCCGTCGCCATGAGAGCCAACGTGGCATACTCTATTCCAACGTGGAGATGATGAATGTTAAAGTGCCGAACTTTACAAGCGACATGGATTAGGCCGGGCGGCTTTCAGCGCTCTCGCGAGTTGCTTCGCGTTGGAGTTTCCTTTGACTTCACTTAATGTAAGCGGCGTCTTATGAGACCAGTTTGGGTAGCTATCCAATGTGCCCGGCAGGTTCACTTGGGCCGTATCGCCCACGAGATCTTCAATGGTGACAAGCATGAGCGACGACGGCGAGCGAGCGACATAGAGATGAATGGCGCACATGAGATCAGACGATAACGGTTGATGAAGCGCCTCGGTTTCATCGAGCCCCGGCGGCCACACTCCTTCACGCCGCAACACACGGGCAATCCCCGCCTTTTCTCGTTCGCGCTCATCTAGCGCTCGACGGTGGGCAGACTCGTCACGATAGAAACCCAGGCGTTCGCGAACGCGCAGATCTTCACCGGACCAAAAGCCGGCAAGTGTGGGAAGATCGTGAGTCGTAACGACCGCAAGGGCTTGCCGAGGATACACGGCAGGCCGCTTCCATTCACCATCGTCGCCTCGTTCGAAATAAAACACGCGATAGGACAAGACCCCGGCCGCGCTTAGCTTGTCCCGCACAACATCCGGCACGGTCCCTAAATCCTCGCCGACGATGACGGCACGATGGCGGACACTCTCCAGCGCGAGAACACCGAGCAAGTCCTCCCAGGGATATTGAACATAGGCGCCGGCCGAGGGCGGAAGCCCGCGCGGAATCCAGAAGAGCCGAAAGAGCGCCATGACATGATCGAGCCGAATGGCGCCTCCATACTGAAGATTTTTCCGCAACAGATCGATGAACATCCGATAGCCGGTCCGGCGAAGGGCATGCGGATTCACCGGCGGCAGTCCCCAATTCTGCCCTTCCGGCGCGAAGGCGTCAGGCGGGCACCCGCAATCTGCACCTAAGGCCAGGAGGGACTGAAAGATCCACGCATCGCTTCCACCCCGATCGCTTCCCAACGCCAAGTCGTGATACAGCCCGACCGGCATGCCGAGTTCACGCGTCCGTTCATGCACGCGTCGCAATTGTTGATGTGCCACCCACTGCACATATTGATGAAACCGAATTTGGCGCTTATGCTCCGCTCGAAATTCCTGGCTCGCGATCGAAGTGGGATGCCGATAGGCTTCCGGCCAGTCCTGCCAGATTAATTGCGGGGGCGATTCTCGTGAGAATTGCTCATGGAGCGCTTGAAACAGTGCAAACGCTTCCAGCGCGTGGCCTTCGCGCTCAAGATACTGCGCAAAGTGCTCACCACGTGTGGTACATGGGACAAGATGATCGGCCTCTTTTCGGAAATGGTGCTGTTCAAAGGCCACAAAGAGGGCGTCTAAGACTTGTCGCTTCACAGCGGCCACTCGTTCATAGTCGACCGTGTCACTCTTATTGAGTGCTTCTAAACAAGAGAGAAACCCTTCGTCCCTTGCAATTCCTTGAGCCTCCTTCGACTCTTGAAATTCAGGAATCTGTTTCACATCCACATAAAGAGCATTGAGATAGAAGCGGCTATCTGGCGAATACGGGCTGATATGATACGGACGTGTATTTTGAAGGGTATGTAGCGGATTCAATCCGATGATGCCGGCGCCCAACTCCTTTGCGGCCCACTCGGTCCATTGGAACAGATCGGTAAAGTCGCCGACGCCCCAATTCTGCGTCGACCGCAGTGCGTAGAGTTGCAGTGAAACGCCCCAGAGACGACTATCAGTTTGCGTCTGAGCCGGTTGATAACAATGCGGCGGCACGATAATGAGGCGAAGCGAGCCATGGGCCTGCCGCGATGATGATAACGTGCCGACCGCCGTCAGATCGTAATAGCCGACGGGCAAATTTCTGGGTAACGGTAACTCAAATTTCCAATAACGCCCATCATGGAGAACAATAGAGTCGGCACGCTCCAATTCAGGACCGGCCTTTCCCGTGAGCACATGGCCGGCCTCGTCTCGAATCGACCATTCGATAGAGACGGCCTTGTCTTCCTTCCCCTCCCCTGGCATTCGGAAAGACCAGGTGCCGTCTATTCCTACCCGCTGGACAAGAACCGGCTCACAGGGCTGTCGCCATGTCGCCTCCTGGACTGCCGCCAATTCCCGAGTCATCTGGTCGTGAGTCGCAGTATGGACTCCCATGGCCGTCAAAATAGCTCGTTTTGTTTCGATACTAGGGATGTGCCGTTGACCAAAGATATCGTAATACTCCGGATCGATGCCGAAGAGTTTTGCCAATTCGTCGACTAATTGTTCTTCGTTCAGGTTTGACATGAGCGGAGTCTAGGAAGAAGGCCAAGCCAAGTCAATGGTAGGATGGACCACGCATGACATGCTCCAGAGAAAGCGATTGAAAATACAAAGGCGCCGAACGGGAGACCCGCGCGGCGCCTGAGTGGGCTCCATAGCCCAAGGACCTGACGATTGCGTCAATCGTCCGGACGTCATCCTAGGATTGAGCCGGCTCCGAAGGCGTCTTCTTTGTTCCCTTCTCCGTGCCGGTCTGATCCACCTTCGCCTTCTCGGTTCCGGTTCCCTTGACCACCAGTTCGATAGCGACCATTTCTGCGGCATCACCGAGGCGGCGGCGGGTCTTGATGATTCGAGTATAGCCGCCGTTACGCTCGCGAAATCTCCCGGCCACATCGCTGAATAATTTAGAGACAACGGCCTTGCTTCTCAGGAAACTTAAGGCGTGCCGACGAGCCGGCAGATCACCCTCTTTGCCGAGGGTGATCATCCGGTCTGTAAACCCACGGACTTCTTTGGCCTTCGCTTCAGTGGTCTCAATCCGCTCATGTTCGAGCAGAGAGGTGACCAGACTTCGGTACAAGGCTCGGCGATGCTTGGTATTCCGTCCTAACTGTCGTCCTTTTTTTCTATGCCGCACAATGTCCTCTTCTTATTGCTCCAGCTTGGCGCTACCCTGTCCAGCCGGAATCTGATCGAGTTTCATCCCAAGACCAAGCCCCATTTCCGTCAGGATTTCCTTGATCTC
>JAICXS010000375.1 GCA_025934615.1 Nitrospiraceae bacterium | reverse complement strand
ACCTTGATCGCCAGCGTGCGCCATCAGCGGCAACTTATGCAGCATGACGTGCTGCTGGACTTCGCACGCCGGTTTGCCCACAACTTTCAGTACTATCCCATCTTGACCCGTGAATGGCCGCCGGAATGGCCGTATGGCAAAGGGCGCCTGATTCGTGCGAGCGATACATGTGACGGTGGTCGGCACATCGATCTATCACACTTGTTGAAGATTGTGCCTGATCTCGATCGATGCCATCTCCGTATGTGCGGAAATGCGTCTTGCCGGGAGGAGATCATACAGGGATTGCAACAGCACAGTATCGAAGTCTTAAGCTTTCGTTCCGAAGTATGGTAATGCGCATGGGACGCTGCTGTATATTTTCCTGCCGCGCCGTTTCATCGTAGTCCATAACTTCCCCGTCTGATCTGTCCCGACAAAGAACTGAATTTACCCCTGCACAAATAGGTCCGGTAACGTTTATAATAGAATTAACTTAGTCAGCGAGGCCTAGATGTCAGAATTGAGCCAGAGCGGCCAGCCAGGGTCATCAAAGCCAAAAACGATTCTCGTCGTCGATGATGAAGTGAAAATGCGCGCCATTCTGAAGATTGGGCTGATGCGGCACGGGTTCTCTGTGCTGGAAGCGGGATGCGGAGAGGAGGCCTTACGGGTCAGCAGAGAGTGCGAAGGGCCGATCCATCTTTTGCTCGTGGATGTGGTCATGCCGGGGATGAGCGGGGTCGAATTGGCGCCCCAGATTCTGGCCGCGCGTCCTGAGATAAAAGTCATCCTCATGTCCGGATATCGAGACGAGCAAGTGTTCCTCAACGCGGCGCTCAATCCCAATACGCCGTTCTTTCACAAGCCCTTTACCATCGAGGCGCTCATATGCAAGATTCAGGAACTGCTGGCCGTCTCTGAATAGCAACAATCCTCTCGTCTCGCGCCGCTTCAGCAGGTTGCCTGCTCCCCCGCACAATGGTACCCTCGCCTAGTCATCTCCAACCGTAGTTCAGTATGCTGAGACTAGCCGGAATTCTCTGCCTGACGATGGTGCTCTCCGGGTGTGCCGTGGCGTACACCTTTGTCAACTCGGAGGGGAAATTGGACCGCTTATCCCCGTCGATGTCGAAGGATCAAGTGGTCACCAACATCGGGAAACCGGACCTCGTGTTGCGCGACGATGGGCGTGTCACGGTGTGGCAGTACAATTTGAACGCGAGCCGGCAATGGCTCTATGAACTCTCGTTGTGTCCCGTCTCGGTGTTCGTCGGCGGGTGCGTCTTTTATCCGTTCACGAACTGGGTCGCGACCAACCAACGGGAGCACCCGGTTCATCTGATTCTCATCAACGATCAATTGTGCGTGTGGGGACCGCCGCTGGCCCTCTTGCAAAAACGAAAAGGTTGCACGGGCGCGAGCGTAATTACCGATGTCGTGCCGAACGCGCAGAACCGGGAGATTTATCCCGCTACTGCCGGGTATGGTCCCATTAACAGCGAGACGATCGATCAGTATCGCAGCATGGCGGTGATGACGTTTGCCGATGCGCCGAACGCGCCGGGGACCGGCGCGAAGGTGTCGGCCATCGTGACCAACTTATTATTGGACCTCGACATTGCCATTGTGGAGCGGGCGAAATTGGCGCAGGTGTTTGAAGAACAGGTCGTGCAGCTCAAGTACTCCGACGAAGCGCATGCGTTGCGTATCGGGAAAATCGCCGGCGCGAAAGCCATCGTCGTGGGCGAAGTGCAGCAATGGGAAAGTACCGAGCCCGACAAAACGGCCAAGGTCTCCCTGACGCTTCGCATGATTGACGTGGAAACGGGTCAATTGCTCTTCGATGGCGACGGCCACTCGAATGATCCCATCAGCGCCACTCCGGATAATCTCGCCAGGCTTATTGCCCATCGCATCATTACGAGATTCGGAATTAAAGCGGGGATCATCGGGACGGGGCGCATCGGCGTCATCTGGGATTGGCGAGAATGGCCGAGCTCCCACGCTTATCTCGTGCAGGAAATCTCCAATGGCTCGCCTGCCGATAAAGCCGGCCTCAAAGTAGGCGACGCCGTGATCGCCTGCAACCATGTCCCGTTTGACTCAATCCAAACAGAACGCCAAGCCAAGCGTACGTGTCAAATCGACGCCGGACAGCCGCTGCCCCTGGAAATCCTGCGCGGCGATCAGCGCTTGGATCTCCAGCCAATCGCAGAACGCCGTCCGGGGATTTAGCAGGGCCGAGGCTCTCCTGTCGGCAAGCATGCTCACCCAATCAGCCGCCCTCAGTTTGGGCTGCTATGACTGTCCATAAAAATCTACCTCTTGCAACATGTCGATCGTCTTTACAGCCACACATGTCTCCAAGTGTTAGGGTTTGACCATGGATAGAGAACGGGCTAGACTTCTCCTACTGTCGATGAACTACTTTATTTCGTTCACAAGTCATAGATAACCTGTATGCCTATAGTCCGAAATCAGGTGAACCCTAAAGCTTTTAATATGGCGGCTAAGCTGCCATTCGAGCTGCGTATCAAAGATTTCGAGATTGCGATGCAGGATATCTACGATTTCTTCTACGACATTAATCGAGGCCTGGTTGAACGTGGCCTTATGCGATTAGATGATATGCTTCGCCCCGCCATTATGTCGGGTCTGCTGTCAGATATGTTAACCGCTAGCCTGGGTAAACATACACGCACCCTCACAGTGAATCTCTATTTCAATGGGCATCCAGATTTAGTCGTGAATGGCGTATACCCAAACAATGCCATCAAAGCAGGGACAGAAGGCGTGGAGATTAAGACAACTCGCAAATCCGGTGGGGCGGTAGACACTCACGGCGCCAGAGATCAGTGGATGTGTGTATTCGTGTATGAGGTGGACTGCCGTACAGAACCGGCTAGGAACCGCGAACCAATGACTTTTAGAGAGGTCTATCTGGGCAAGGTAACTTTGGCGGACTTTCGAAAAAATGCGCGCGGTGAACTCGGCACCCGTACTGCAACCCTTCACAAGCATGGCATAGAAAAGCTCCGGCAGAACTGGATCTACAAATCCAGGGAGTAATTGTTGCCGTTCTTAAACGCAATGAGTTTCGGTAAAGCACGCCTACCTATTTCAAAATACTCTGGGTCTTTTTCGACCCCTATACTCTGATATCCCAACGCTTCTGCTGCTGCCAGCGTCGACCCTGCTCCACAAAAAGGATCGAGGATCATACCTTCTCTTAAGGGCAGAACTCCTCGGACGAGGTGACGAAGGAATTGTTGAGGCTTTAAACTAGGATGCGGGGCCAATATGCGCTCGGATTT
>JAICXS010000209.1 GCA_025934615.1 Nitrospiraceae bacterium | reverse complement strand
GCATGGCGCCCGAGCCGATCGAACAGCGGCGCACCGAGTTCGTCTTCCAATGCGGCGATCTGAACGGACAAGGACGGCTGCGAGATCGCGACCTTTTCGGCGCCTCTCGTAAAATTCCCACACTCCGCAACCGCCAGAAAATAGCGTAATTGTCGTAGTTCCATCGAGTCCCGTTCCCTTTTTGTAATAGCCATAAACTATCAATTCAATATAAACAATATATTGGATCTATGTCAATGAGATGCGTATCTTTACTAAAACAAAGGGAGCATTTCAGGCGAGGCTTGAGACAGCTACTCGACATTCTTATCATAAGGAGGGCCAGGTGAAGAATTTAGGACCAGGAACGCGTACTCTGTTATCGGCTGTTCTCTCAATGGCCGCCATGGCCATCGGATGTTCGACGATGGACACGCAGGCCGCCCAAGGGGAGAAACAATCGCTCTATAATCGGCTTGGAGGAAAACCGGCCATCACGGCTGTCATTGATCAATTTGTGGCCAACGTCGCCGGTGACAAGCGGATCAATGAACGATTTGCGAGCACCGATATCTCCAGACTCAAAAAGAACTTGGTTGACCAAGTCTGTAAGGCTTCCGGCGGGCCGTGTACCTATACGGGCCGGGACATGAAGACGACACATGCGGGCATGAGGATTACGACTGCTGACTTTAATGCCCTTGTGGAGGACCTCGTCGCGTCGCTTAATACGTTTAAAGTGCCTGAAGCGGAGAAGAAAGAACTGTTGGACCTTCTGGGCCCGATGAAGAAGGATATTGTCGAGATCCCATAGGACGACGGGGGGAGACGAGCCATGAGACGTCTCCCCCGCTATCTTCCGCGTTTGGTTGTGTTCAAGAGCAGCTCGGCCAGCATTCGCAACCGTCCGAAATAGTCAATGGACTCCCCCGATAACTCAGGCCAGAGATCGTCAATTTCCGCCAAGCACGTCTGCAGCATGTCGATGCGCGGAGGATCCAGTGTTTCATCGGAATCAAAGAAGTAAACGGCACAGCCGCTGACGACCGTATCCAAGGTCATTAATTCGCCTTCACGCTGCGTAGCCATAAGCGGCCACCCGGCCTCACGATGCCTGTCCCACAAGTCCCGTAACGCGCTATTCGTCATGGTCAATCCAGTCCTACCCGGTCCCAATCCATCCCGAGGCGTGCAAGAGAAGGACTGACAGCGTGCACAGGCCAAGTCCCCAAAATCGATAATCGATGTCCTCACGCCGAAGACACCACTCCAGCACCCGTTGTCTCCACGGCTTAGGGCCCATCATTAGGAAGACGCCTTTCAGCACCATGGCCGTTCCGGTCATGGTCCAAAGCATTTCATAGTGAAGGCCGCGTGTGCCGACGAGCAAACAAACTCCAAACCCTGCAGCCAGGCCTTCCCAGCTCGCAATTTTGGGTGCGATCGCTAACATATCCTGTACCTGAGTAATGACATGGCGCGGTGCTAGGATCAGCGCCAAGCCGTCCGCCATCCATATTCCGGCAATCATCGCCAATACGTATCTGATCAACACCCGGTCTCGTCCACTTCAGGGATAGAGCCCTCGAGACAGATGAGCTTGCGCCACATGATCAATGCCGTTCATGAGCGCCGCCATGCGCATAGAGGTCCGCCGGCGGGTGGAAAATTCAATCGTCCGTTGAAACGCAGTGGTGATGATCTCGTGTAATCGATCTTGAATATCCGTGGCTTTCCAGAAAAAACGCTGCGCATCTTGCACCCATTCGAAATACGATACGATGACCCCGCCGGAGTTGGCGAGAATATCGGGAATGATAAAGACACCCTGATCGGTCAAAATGGGGTCTGCGTCCAATGTGGTTGGTCCGTTTGCGCCTTCCGCCAGGATCCGGCAACGGATGCGGGCTGCATTGTCCATGGTAATCTGCTCGGACAAGGCCGCAGGCACCAGTACTGTACAGGGCAACGCGAGCAATTCTTCATTTGTCATCCATTCGCCCAGCTTGGTGTCGCGCAACGGTTGCTTCTCGGCCTGATAGCGGCTGAGCAACATCGGGATATCCAATCCCCCGGCACGATAGAGACCGCCGGTCTTGTCGCTGACGGCAATCACCTTCGCGCCTGCCTCATGCATAATCCGAGCGGTATGCGATCCCACATTGCCGAATCCTTGCACGACAACCGTGGCTTGGTCGATGGTGAGATTCAAATGCCGCATCGCCTCCAGCGTCACATAGACGACGCCGCGTCCCGTGGCTTCTTCACGGCCGAGACTTCCGCCGATCGAGAGTGGTTTGCCTGTCACGACTCCCGGTACGGCATAGCCGACTTGTTGGCTATAGGTATCCATGATCCATGCCATTACTTGTGCATCGGTGCCGACGTCCGGAGCGGGGACATCTTGATCAGGGCCAATCATGGGGAAGATTTCCGAGGCATACCGGCGGGTCAGGCGTTGGAGTTCCGCTGAGGAGAGCTGCTCGGGCGCGACGCGAACGCCGCCCTTTGCGCCGCCGTAAGGCAGACCGGCCAATGCGCATTTCCACGTCATCCACATGGCCAACGCCGCTACTTCCCCGAGATTCACATCAGGATGGTATCGAATGCCGCCCTTGGAAGGTCCTCGTGCAGAGTCATGCTGCACGCGATACCCCGTAAATACCTTCACTGTGCCGCTGTCCATTCGAATCGGTACGCTGACAATAAGAGAGCGGTCCGGCAGCTTCAGCCGCTCGCGGAGATTGCGATCCAATCCCATCAGTTCAGCGGCTTGATCGAACTGAGCGACCGCCAACCTAAACATGGGCGTATCGAGTTCATTCCTCGGATTCATCGGCGAACTCCCTTGGTCGATGTTCATCGGTTCCCCTGCCGGCATCGTGGTTGCCTGGCTGTCCATTCATGATCCATTTCGTCCATTCGATGCCAAAGACCTCTGCAAAGGCCTCGGCCATCCGATGGCGAACGCGATCGATCCCAACGTCATGGCCCAAAATATCTGCCATGGAGGTGACTCGGCATCCTTGAATTCCACATGGCCTCACCAATTGGAACGGGGATAGATCCATTGTCGCATTCAACGCAAGCCCGTGCATGGTGACGCCCCGTTGAATTTTGACCCCAATCGCCGCAATTTTCGCCGGCTGCTCCAAGCCGACCCAAACCCCAGGCCAGGTGTCGATGCGGCGCCCCGCAATACCCCAAGTCGCTAATGTTCGAATGAGCACTTCCTCTAACATGTGCACGTAGGCCTTTGGGCCTGCGCAAAAGGATGCCAAGCGGAGAATGGGATAGCCGACGATTTGCCCGGGTCCATGAAAGGTGATCGAGCCGCCTCGCTCGATACGATAGACCGGATACCCAGACTGAATCAGACGGCGTTCATCGTATCCCCAGTGGTCCTCACGCCCGCTTCGCCCAATTGTGAAGACGGCGTGATGTTCTAATAGCACGAGGGTATCAGGACAGCGCTCTGCGATCCGCTCTTCCACCAGCGTGCGCTGAAGTGTCCACGCGCGGCCATACTCCAGTCGATCATAGAAAACTACCGTGCCCTGCGTCGTTGTTTGCTGAGCCGCGGGTGACATCGGCGATGGCGTCATGGTTGCCGGTCGCTCTGCGCAAAGGGATCGCGCGAAAGAGACAGTGTGACCTGCCCATTCTTTCCGAATACCGTCAATTGTGCGGGCAGCGGGTCACCAGGGCGCAGGTAGGCATGCCAAAAGTCGCCCATGTTATAGATTTGGACGTTGTCCACCGCGGTAATGACGTCCCCGGTCTGCAGGCCAGCTTGCGCTGCAGGCTTGCTGGGATCGACTTGAGCGGTCAGCACCCCCCGGTCGATTTCCAATGAAAAGCTGGCGACAATGCTGGGCGTGACGGTGACAGGAAGGAATCCAAGATCCGGCCGCATGACACTCCCGCGAACGATCATCGATTGGAGTGGGGGAAGGACGGCATCAATTGAAATGGCATAGCTGATGGCTTGCGCCGACGGGGCGACGGCGACATTCATACCTACCACATGACCTGAGAGATCGACTAACGGGCCGCCGCTATTCCCTGGATTAATTGCGGCATCGGTTTGGATCAAGTCATACAGAGTCTCTCCATTGGGAGTGAGGATCGATCGATCCATCGCACTGACGACCCCGACCGTGACGGTCGATCCTCCCTTCAGGGCAAACGGATTTCCAATGGCCACAACGGTTTCACCAATCACCAGGGTGGACGACTGTCCGAGTTTGGCAGCGATCAGATCGCGAGCCTGAATTTTAATCAGCGCCAGATCCAACAAAAAATCCCGGCCGACCACACGGCCGGGCGTGAGTCGGCCAGACGGAAGTCCGACTACGACGCTCTTTGTATTTTCGACCAAATGGTTGTTTGTGAGGATATAGCCCTGCTCGTCCACGATGACGCCGGATCCTGAGCCGGGTGGGGTAGGGTGAAGCGCGGAGTTGAGGGGAATGCCGCGCGTCATGATGGCCACGACCGACGGCCGCACCAACGCTACAACGGCAGGCACCGAGAGATCTTTGCCCGGAAGGCCGTCCGAACGGCTATACGCGATGTGACAGAAACCAAATAGGAGGACGTTCACGCAGGCGGCGAACACAACACACCGGACAAATAAAATTGAGCGTGCGATGAATCCTCCTGAGCATCAAGATGTACGGGTGTCATTTTACCGAAAGGTTGGGGGATGAGTACAGCGTAACAAGTCTGAAGTTTTTGAAGCAACGCAATAGAGTCGCGTTCATTCCAGAAATGATACTTACATAAAGCATAGAGGGTGAAGTCTCTCGATCCTACACCGCAGAAGCCCTTCGGCTGACCTCATGGACACGGTGTGAGTGAACTCTTGTCCTTTGGAAGACAAGACGCTCCAATTGCATTCTGAGTTTTAAATCAATAGAAAGAAAGAGCG
>JAICXS010000389.1 GCA_025934615.1 Nitrospiraceae bacterium | reverse complement strand
TCCCTCCGGCATGATGTCACTGAAATAAGCGTCAAGAAAGGCCTGGACGCGAGCATCCGCGGGACAAAGACGGTATCCAAGCAATTGATCTTTCTGGTGATAATTACGCAGAAGAGGCCCCGCGATTTCGAGAGCATGCCGATCCGCGGTGCTGTCGCTGAAGGGCTGCCCGAGAGCGGACAATTTCAAGTTGATATAGCGAAACAGTTCTTCTTCATGCTCTTCGGAACAGACATCTTGTCGTTGCGATCTCACCGGGTCTCCTGTAACTGGATAAAAGGGCTCAAACCTTCAGTTTAATGCGGCATGCAGATAAATCACGATCCAGTGTTTTGCGAGCAGTGGAGGGCGAGAACAGATCTGCCATTCGTGGAAACAGAGACGTGCCTCTCGAGCGGCAACCCGCACCAACTATGTATTGAAAAAGACCGTATCGTACATGACGAGACGTGGAGGGGCGAACACTCGTCCAGCGGATAAAGCTCATAGCGAACGCCGAGTGCGATAATATGCCCGGCGTGACAAGCTAACTGCTACCCTTATCCTAAATTCGAACTGGATTCCACCTCTCAGGACGACAAGCACCCACTATGCCGACGACCGCCCCGCCCGATTCTGGAACGGCTGTTCCGGCGATGGGCTTATCCGAGGCCGAGGCTGCAAGACGGCTCGCCGAATATGGGCCAAACGATCCTGCCCCTTCCCGGCAACGCTCGACGGTGGCTGCTCTCCTGCTCCTCTTTCTGAATCCACTCGCGATTGTGCTTCTAATCGCAGCGGTTTTCTCGGCGTTCCTGGGGCAAGCTGTGGACGCCGTCATTATCGTCTCCGTCGTCATGATTGGCAATGCGATCAATTTCTGGCAAACCTATCGATCGCAACGTGCGATCGAACATCTACGAGAGGTTGTGAGAAGTACGGCCTTCGCTCTTCGCGACGGCGACTGGAAAGAAATCCCCCGGAATGACGTCGTTCCCGGGGACATTGTCCGCCTGTTTGCAGGCGACCTTGTCCCGGCGGACGCACGGCTGATTCAGTCGAAGGATCTTTATATTCAACAGGCGGCTCTGACCGGAGAGTCGCTTCCAGTGGAAAAGGAGATCGCCCTTGATAAAGCAGCAACCGATCAACCCGAAACAACTTACATGGTTTTCCTCGGCGCTTCGGTCGTTAGCGGATCGGCTATTGCGGAAGTAACGGCCACAGGCCCGAGGACAGTATTTGGCGGCATCGCTAAGCGGCTAACCGTCCGCCCGGAAGAAAACGATTTCGAGCGCGGGCTGCGGAAATTTAGCGTCCTTATCATGCGCGTTGTTTTGTTTCTCGTTCTATTTCTGGTCACCGTGAGCATTGCGTTGCACCACGATCCGCTTGAATCGCTACTGTTCGCGGTGGCCCTGGCGGTGGGACTCACGCCGGAGTTTCTACCGATGATTACTTCGGTGACTCTCGCCCGGGGAGCCGTGCGAATGGCCCGTCAAAAGGTCATCGTCAAGCGCCTTCCTGCCATCCAAAACCTCGGCAGCATCGACGTCCTCTGTAGCGACAAGACCGGCACCCTGACTGGCGGAGTGATGAAACTCGACCAAAGTCTGGATGCTTTGGGCGGCAGATCCGACCATACGCTTTTGCTCGGTCATTTGAACGCTGAGTTCGAAACTGGTATTCGAAATCCACTGAACTTGGCCATCCTTGAGGCAAGATGCGCAGGAACCGGGGATTACACGAAGTGCGGCGAGATCCCTTTTGACTTTGAGCGGCGTCGAGTCTCAATTGTCGTAGCGCGAGATGGCAAGAGACTCCTGATCAGCAAAGGGGCGCCCGAATCGGTTGTTCAGCATTGTTCGGCGTATGAATCGGCGGGACAAGTGATCAGCCTTAGCGCCGGTCAAAATGGCGCGTGCCTCCAGATGTTCCATGAATTGAGCAATCAGGGCTATCGGGTTTTGGCAATCGCCTATCGCGCCGTCGAGAGTCGAGATTCTTATTCGGCAGAGGACGAATCGAAGCTCGTGTTGGCGGGATATTTAGCGTTCGCCGATCCTCCAAGGGCGGACACAGCAAGTACCGTCGCCGCCCTCCGACAAGATGGCGTTCAAATAAAAATCATAACCGGCGATAACGAGCTGGTCACTCGCCATATTTGCGAACAGGTCGGCATCGACACTTCCAGAATTGTATTGGGAAGTGAAATCGTGCGAATGACCGATGCCGCCCTGCAGCATGTGGTGGAAGAGGCAACGGTATTCGCACGTGTTTCACCAGCTCAAAAGAATCGCATTATTCTCGCCCTCAAGCATCGTAGCCATGTAGTCGGTTACATGGGCGATGGCATCAACGATGCACCGTCTCTACATGCAGCCGACGTGGGTATTTCGGTGGAAGGCGCGGTCGATGTCGCCCGGGATGCAGCCGACATCATCCTGGTTGAGCCCGGATTGGAAGTGCTTCACGCGGGAATTCTCGAAGGACGGAAAGCCTCGGGCAATGTTCTGAAGTACTTGCTTATGGGGACGAGCTCCAATTTCGGGAATATGCTGAGCATGGCCTGTGCTTCGCTGTTCTTGCCCTTCCTCCCGATGCTTCCCACTCAGATTCTGCTCAATAACTTCTTATATGACTTGGCGCAAATCACCATTCCCACCGATAGCGTCGATCCCGGGTATCTTCGCCAACCGCAGCACTGGGATATTTCTCTTATTCGCAATTTCATGGTCTTAATTGGGCCAATCAGCTCGATTTTCGATTTCTTGACCTTCTTTGTTCTTCTGCGGTACTTTCATGCCAGCCAGGCCGAGTTTCACACCGGATGGTTCGTCGAATCTCTTGCGACCCAGGCTCTGGTTCTATTTGTCATCCGGACCTTTGGAAACCCGCTAAAGAGCAAACCCAGTGGGCCCCTTACGGCGACTGTACTGTTGATTGTCTTAGTGGGGATATTGATCCCATTTAGCCCCACCGCTCAAATGCTGGGATTCACGGCGTTGCCTCTTCCGTTCTTTTTCTTTCTTACCGCGGCTACTGGCGCTTATTTGGCAACGGTCGAAGTGGCGAAGCGAAGGCTTTTTCGTGGCATCACAATGGCTTAACCTCAGTGGCCCGCTCACTGCCGCTCCACCCCAGTTCGTGTGCCCAAATCCGTTAACCCGAGCTAGCGCGGGCGGAAGATCTCGTTTG
>JAICXS010000549.1 GCA_025934615.1 Nitrospiraceae bacterium | reverse complement strand
GTTGATAACGCGCGAACCGGTGACAACGACCGTTTCCGTCGCCTCCTGCGCCAAGGCCACGCCCGGCATGCACACCAGCGCAAGCAGACAGGCGGATTGGAGGAGGGAATTGCGCCAGGTTTGGCAGTTGGCGGTCCTTGTATTCATGGCAGGTCCCCTCGCGAGATTGATGAACATCGAATTAAACGAAAGACATGCTTCTCCAGCCGCCGAAAAGCCCGGCGGTAGTCGACTATGCAACACCTTGAAACACCAACGCCAATGGCGGGAAAAAAGAAAAGCCTTCAGAAATCGCGGGGGCGCGAGCACAACGTCGCGTCGATTGCTATCGCCCACGCCTGGCGCAACTGGGCGCCGCTCCATCCTCCCGCGAATTGTTGACTGCTCCGGAATGCAGATTCTTTTATGAATTCAAAGATTGCAAGGACCCTTCCTGGTTTCACGGCCGGCACCTCTCACGAAGTGAGAGATAATTCCACGACCAAGGGGAGTGGAGAGTGTGCGCGAGCCCGACCTGATTTTCCTTCCGCGGAATCACGCGGCAAAATTTGGGAGTGGGAAACGCCTCTCAGGTCGGCTGGCGCTTGCAAATGATTTCAGACCGCCGCAGATCGGGCCCGCTTCTCCGGCCGATAATGTTCCATGCCAAGAAAGAGCGAACCCGCAAGGCCCGCATGACCAAGGACCGACGCGGGACGCGGACTATATACCGTCCGCCGCTAGTAGCCGCTGGGGCTGATCCAAATGCTCTCGCTCCAGGAGCCGCCCGGAGCGATATATTGCAACTCGTTATATTGGCCTCTCTGGGCCATGTTCATGTCATTTGTGATGCCCGTCAGGGGTTCCAGCGCGACGAAGCCACGCGTATTTCGCGGGACATCGTTCGGTGCGGTGAACGGCACGGCCGGACCATCATAGGCCACGGAAGCCGCCTGTGGACGGGCCCCGGCCGCACCCGTGCTTGCTGCCGGTGGGCCGGTTCGGACCGGACCGCCAAGGACTTCGGAATAGAGATAGAAGGCCTTCATCTTGGGACCTGCGGTGACCTTGATCGAGGTCGTGTCACCCTTGATGACAAAACTTGAGCGTCCCTGTGCGTCCCGGTCCAAATCGCTGAACACATCATCGAACCGCTTGTCGGCAAGGCGGCTGAGCGGCACGTTATGATGATCGCCGCCGAAAAATACGTCCGACGGCTCCTTCTCGCCGGTCGGCATTACGGGCGTACCGGCAGCCAGCCAATGCGTCTCGGCGCCAATATCGAGCGACCAGTGATTTCGGTCGGTTTCCGGCAGCGCGAAATAGGGATGGTAGCCGATGGACACCGGCAAAGGTTGGTTGCTGAGGTTATCGATTTTCAAATTCACTTCCAGTGTTCCATCTTTCAGCCGAATGGTCATGGTGTAGGTTTGGGCAAATGGGAATTGCTTCATCACGTCGGGATTGCGGTAAAAGTCGAGCCGGTTGATGACATAGGCGCTCCTGGCATCCGCCTTTGCTGCAACCGGCTTCCAATCGTGGGAGTTGGTGTAGAAGCCATGCGTGGGAATAGGGGGGCGAACATTGCCGATTCCCGTATCGAAATTGTACTTTTTTCCATTGGCATAAAAGGCCATCTCATCGAGCCGGATGGCGAATGGCGCCAGGAAGGGGATACCGTTCAGTCCCGGGTTGTTGCGCAGGGCGGTGGTCGAAGGGACGTTCATGCTGATCACGTT
>JAICXS010000495.1 GCA_025934615.1 Nitrospiraceae bacterium | reverse complement strand
GCGCAAAAGATGGAAGCCGTGGGGCGAATGGCCAGCGGTATTGCGCATGACTTTAACAATCTGTTGATGGTCATTAATGGATTCACGGCACGATTGATGGCGAAACATGGGAGCGATCCCAATCTGTCGCACCTTCAAGTGATCGGGGACGCCGGAGCCAGGGCGGCGGCACTCACCAGAAAGCTGCTCGCGTTTAGCCGTCAGCAGCCGCTGCAGCTCGCTGTGGTGGACGTGAATCATGTCATCGAGGGCCTGCATACCCTGATTGCGAAAAGCTTGGGAGAACATATTCGGTTCACGCACAACCTCGATCCACAGCTTGGGAAAATTTCGATCGATCCGGTTCAACTGGAGCAAGTGATCTTGAATTTGATCATCAACGCGCGTGATGCGATGCCGCAGGGTGGAGAGCTGTCGATTCAGACCGGCAATATCGAGATGGACGAAGGTTTTGTCGCGCAGCATCCTGGGTCCCACGCAGGCCGCTATGTGTCCTGTTCGATCACAGATACGGGCCGTGGAATGGACGACGATACCAAAAGTCATATATTTGAACCGTTTTTTACGACGAAAGGTCTGGGAGACGGAACCGGCCTCGGTCTGACGACGGTCTACGGAATTGTCAAACAGCATCAGGGCTATATTACGGTCAACAGTGCCATCGGAAAGGGCACCGAATTCCATCTGTATTTCCCTCGAGCCACGGAATAGACCTTACACCTCAGGAGATCATCATGACACATACGCCTGAAGGCGTCCTGATCGTCGTGGAGGACGAGGCGACCGTCCGGTTGCTGTTGACTGAAACGCTGAAAGACCATTGCTATACCGTTGAGGAAGCGGCAGATGGCGCCGAAGGACTTGCCTTGGTGACACGCTATGGAGATGCGTGCCGGCTCGTGATCAGCGATGTCATCATGCCGGGCATGAGCGGCCCTGCGATGGTGCAGCGTCTTCGATCGACCATGCCGAATGTCAAGGTTCTGTTTCTCTCCGGTTATGCCGGAGATTTTCTTCGGGAGAACGGAATGACTGAAGACGTGGGGTTTCTTCAAAAGCCCGTGCCGCCCGACGTTTTGCTCAAGAAGGTGGCTGAGCTGTTGCAGGCTCCTTCTCACACCTGACCGCGCACCCTCCCGCTCGATTTCTCTCAGGCATTACACCGGCCGGTGTAAGAGCCGCCGAAGTCCTTGAACAGGAATGTCCAGCCAGTCAGGGCGATTGTTGAGTTCGTAGCCGATCTCGTAGATGGTCTTGTCGAGTTCAAAGACGCGAAGCACGTGTTCGGCGTCGGCCAGGGTCCCCGGCATGAACGATGCCCGGCCCGGTTTCGCAGCAGTGGTATAGCCGATCCAAAACGCGTCGGTTAGGGCCTGTTCCCAGATGGCGACGATCCTCTCTTCCCCTTGTGTCGACGCATGGATCTGACGCTGGGCGGCGCAACCGGCATAGTGAAATGATCGCAGCATGCCGGCGACATCTTTCAGGGCACACTGTTTCGCTCTGCGCTCTTCAAGCCGCCGCGCCGGCTCTCCTTCGAAATCCAACACGATGAACTCCTGCGCTGTCCTGAGGACTTGCCCCAGATGATAATCTCCGTGCACCCGAATTTTAGTGACGGGGTCATCCAGCAACCGCTGCAGCGCATCGAGCCGCCGTTCACACCCAGCCTCCAATGAAGCCAGTTCGTCTTCGGTCAGATGGATCTCGGCTTGCCGGCTTTTTCCCAATGCCCGGAGCTGCGCGAAGACCGTGCGGATGTGGGACAGCATGACTGCGCGCCAATCAGAGACATCGTGTGGAGAAATCCGTTCGGGTCGAAAGGCAGGATCGGTCGAGTCTGAGGAGAGGGCCGTATGAAGTTCCGCCGTGATGGTGCCGAGCCGCCGCATGGCCGCGACAGCCTGACGGGAAGTCTGTTGAACAAATTCGCGAAGGTCGGCGTCGGTCCGCTGGCTCATGTTGTGAATGTGACTGTCGCGCAGGAGCGTGTTCACCTGCTCAAGGACGGCGCTCCAACCGTCGCCGTCGTTCGGGATGAAGGTTTGCAGCAGGCCGACGGTTGCCACCTCCTCGGATGAATCCTGCGTACCGAAAGAGCCCTGATACTCAATCGTGCCGATTAACGTGGGCACAGAGTGGTAGTGAGTGCGGGTGGTCAGAAATTCGAGAATCTCTCGATCGGGATTGATGCCCGAATCAACCTTCCGGATGAGTTTGAGGATCACCCGCCGATCGAAGACGATAGAGGTATTACTCTGCTCGCCGGACAGCCGCTTG